>JXSN01000232.1 GCA_001276605.1 Achromatium sp. WMS2 | reverse complement strand
GGTTCTAGTAGACACGGTAGCAGATTGCTATGCAGCTTTGGGTATAGCACATGGGTTATGGCAGCATATACCTGGCGAATTTGATGATTATATCGCTACCCCAAAGGCAAATTTTTACCAGTCTATTCATACCGCGGTAGCCGGACCTGAAAGTGGTATGCCGGTTGAGATTCAAATTCGCACCCATGCTATGCATCAGCATGCCGAGTTGGGAGTAGCTGCTCATTGGCGTTACAAGGAAAATGCTGGCCATAATCCAGAGTTGGAAAAACGCATTCTAAGTATGCGGCATTGGTTAGAAAAAAAGACAGAAACTACTGGTACTGGTGATGATGATTCGGAGCAAGTTAATTCTGAATTCATAGCCTCACAAATTTATGTGTTGACACCTAAAAATAAGGTAATTGAGCTTCCTAAAGGTTCTACAGCCTTAGATTTTGCTTATGCAATTCACTCCGAAGTTGGTAATTCATGCCGGGGTGCCAAGGTAGACGGCAAGCTGATTCCTTTGACCCAGCCTTTAGAAAGTGGCCAAACCGTAGAAATAATTAAGGTTAAAAGTGGAATGCCCAGTAGAGATTGGTTAATTCCACATTTAGGGTATCTGCATACCGCACAAGCTCGTAACCGGGTACGGCATTGGTTCCGACAACAGGATTTTTCACAACATTTAGCCGACGGACGCGTTCTACTAGAAAAAGAATTAACGCGTTTAGGGTCAGATAGACATCCTAGTTTGGAACATTTAGCGCCCAAATTCAACTTTAAATCTTTTGAGGATCTGCTAGCAGCAATTGGTCGCAATGAAATATCACCGCTTCAAATCATAAATTTGTTAAAGGCTAAGGATCTGCCTGCCGAATCAACGCCGGAGCCTGTTATTCACCAGCATGCACCAGCCGCTAACGTTAATTCCAAACATAGTTCAGTGATAGTTGAGGGAATTGGAGATCTATTGACCAGTATGGCAGGATGCTGTAAACCAGTGCCTTACGATAACTTAATTGGTTACATAACCCTAGGCCGTGGTATTACAGTACATAGGCATGATTGCAATAATGTGTTACAGCTGCCGCAATCTCAGCGGGATCGTCTGGTAAAAGTGCGTTGGCGCGATATGGATAAACAGAATACTGCTGATAGTTATGCGGTGGGAATGCTAGTGGTGGCTGAAGATCGCAAAGGCTTGTTGAGAGATTTATTGGCAGTAATTGCAGCTGAGGATATTAGTGTATCGAGGCTAAATAGCACTTCTTACAAAGGGATAGATACGGCTAAGTTACGTTTTACCTTAGAAATTGAGAGCATCAAGCAATTTGAACGCTTGTTGGGTAAAGTTATGCAAGTTCCAAGCGTACTTGAGGCTCGCCGTGATCTATAGCATACTAGCTTTTAAGGATGATTTAACCAACTTACTAATGGTTGGTTTCTAATTTGTATGATAATCTGTGCCATCTCAATCGACCGTTGCCTGCACTCTTCCAGAGAACGATGCACAACTAAATTTCATACTGGATATGTTTTACCAGCATTACCAATCATAGCATTCCAAGTTGGGTATTATGCATAATTTACCAACTCTTAAATCAATGAAACCCTAAAATCGCTGAGTTTAGAATTGAGCTTAGGTTAAATAAACCGCTTACAAGGATATTTGAGGTGGTTATCATGCAAAACTTACCAGTGCTCAACTCTTTGGTTATGACGTCCCGTGAGATCGCGGAGCTAACCGGCAAACGGCATGCTGACGTGATGCGCGATATTAGAGTAATTATTGAGCAGCTTTCAACCGACACAAATTTACGTTGGTATTGTAAATCAATGACTTACACCGACGCCAAAGGGGAACAACGCGAACAATGTGAGCTAGAACAATAAGTTACTACCCAGGCCCAAAAAGTCTCAGAAGCCCTAACCTGGGAACAGCAGCGCCAAGAGGGCAAAGAAGTTAGAGCCAATTTTACCAATACTTTAACTGAATATGGGGTCTCAGGTTTTGGCTATGCCCAGTGTACCAATGGGATTTATCGTCCATTGTTTGGAACTACGGTTTTGAAGTTAAAATAGCGCCATAGATGCAATTAGCGGCAGCGTAAGCGCACGCACGAATTACAATTGTCTTAGGACTTACGCATTGGTGAGATGTAGCTTGCAGCATTGCTAAAATAGTACTCAACAAAATCAAATAGTTAACTTATAGCCTGCGTAAATCCTATTGTCTGAATCAGAATTCACACAATTAAAGAATTTTCAGAATGGGTCATTGGGAAAATGGTTTAATTTTAGTTTAGCCCGATCGGGTGGAGCTAACAGAATTGCGCCCTATCTCGCTAATCACAACCACGGTCCTAAAGGAGATAAGAATATGGCCGGCAATATTGATCCCCGGGTTGACTTTGCATTTAAAAAACTATTTGGCAGCGAAGAAAATAAAGATTTGCTGATTTCACTTATTAATGCAATTTTGCAACTTAAGGATCCAGTTGTCGCAGTTACTCTAAAAAATCCGTATAATTTAAAAGATTATCGAGACGGAAAGCTATCTATATTGGATATAAAAGCCCAAGATCAAAATGGCCGTTGGTATAACGTCGAAATGCAAATTAGCGAAGATCTGCAATTTGACAAACGTGCTTTGTATTATTGGTGCAAACTGCTCACTGAACAAATTCAGGAAGGTGACCCATATAAAGATCTGACTAAAACCTTTAGTATCAACATACTAGCATTTGATATATTCAGTAAAGTAACAAATTTTCATAATCGCTACCGCATTTTAAATATGGACACCTCTAAGGATGACGCTAGACATTTAGAATTTGAAATGCACTACATTGAATTAACTAAATTTCGTAAAAATTTTGATGAATTGACTACCGCCCTGGATCGGTGGGTTATCTTTTTAACCCGTGCACGTGAACTATACAAACGCAAATTACCAGCAACTTTATCAGCTGACGTCTCCATTAACAGGGCTCTAGCTGTAATGCAACGCTTCTTTGACGATGAAGAACGC
>JXSN01000231.1 GCA_001276605.1 Achromatium sp. WMS2 | reverse complement strand
ACTTGACGTAATCTAACATCATCGCCGCGCAATCCTGGCGGTACATTATCGGTAGTTGCGTATGCAAGCCGGATATTGCGACTTTCTACGCGTACGCGAAACATCTCTAATATTTGGGTAAAGAAATTTTCGGTGTTCCAATCACGCTCGATAATATCTATCTTGCCAGACATTGATGGTTTCACTCTGTACCAACGCCTAAGTGAATACGAACCCACCTCACAAACCCCCATCATCTTCATGAGTGCCCTCGCCGATGATGAGGTCATAGTCAAAGCCTTTCAAATTGGCGCTGTAGATTACGTCACCAAACCCCTGCGCTCCATAGAAGTATTGGCACGAGTTAATCGCCAAATCGAACTCAGCAGACTGAGGCGCGCCTTAGAACTTGAGCTAGATCACAGTGCTAAATTATTAAAATCATTGGAAGAAGCCAAGCTTCAAGCTGAAACTGCTAACCAAGCCAAATCGGCCTTCCTGGCTAACATGAGCCATGAATTACGCACCCCGCTAAACTCTATCTTGGGCTTTGCTCAGGTTATGGAACAAGATGAACGCTTGCCACCTGATCAATTAACCCGTGTAGAGGCAATTCATCGGGCCGGGGATAATCTACTAACATTGATAAATGACGTATTGGATTTAGCAAAAATCGAGTCTGGCAAGATAGATATTATCGAGCGTGATTGGAACACCGAAAATTTCTTTACCCAAATATTAGAGATGTTTCGCGTACGCGTAGAAAGTCGCAATATCCGGCTTGCATACGCAACTACCGATAATGTACCGCCAGGATTGCGCGGCGATGATGTTAGATTACGTCAAGTAATAGTAAACCTACTCAGCAATGCCGTAAAATTCACAGAACGTGGTACCGTAAGCCTACAAGTAGATTATCTTAATAATAGGCTACATATTAGTGTTATCGATACCGGAGTTGGCATCACTACTGAGAATCTAGCAAAAATATTCAAGCCATTTTCCCAAGTTGGTGATAGCGCCAAAAAAGTCGAAGGTACCGGTTTAGGCCTAGCTATCAGCAAAAGACTGGTAGAAGCCATGAACGGACAGCTAGAAATTGAATCCACAATAGGCGTGGGAACAAAATTTCATTTCAGCATTCCATCTACCACAACAGAAATAGCGGCAATACAACCCGCTAAAGCTAAAACTATTATAGGTTATAAAAATCTACTTGATACCGGACCTATCCACATCTTAGTTGCGGATGATTCAGCTAATGACCGCCTAATTTTAAAGACGTTATTGGAAAAAATTGGCTTTGTGGTACACGAAGCGGCAGACGGTCAAGATTGCATCAATCAAGCCCATGCCATAAAACCTCTAGCTATCCTAATGGATATCAAAATGCCAATTATGGGTGGTCTCGAAGCGGTCAGCATTCTGCGTAACACTGAAGATTTTCAGGACATTGCCATACTCTCAGTCTCAGCTGCCGCTTTTGAAACCGACAGCAATCAAGCCCTAGCCGCAGGGTGCAATGCCCATATATCTAAACCAGTTACCCTGGAGGCTTTAACCTCAACACTCGGACAACACCTACCTATAGAGTGGCAAATACTAGACCCAGCGCTATCTACACCGGCACATGATCAGGGCCGCCCATTTACTACCGAAGAGATCAACACCCTGAGTAGTATGATTAGCAAAGGTGCTGTGCTAGAATTACAAAGCTTTTTGGCGCAAATTAGTGTGCATCCAAATCCACCTAAGGATATCAACTCCATACTTGCTGAAGCCAATAGATTTAACCTCAAGAATCTCAAAAAGCTACTTAACCTATCCTGATGACGGAGTACACCAAGTTCCTATATTTTTCCCTCAATAAACCTCAGCTTAATTCCCTAAATAGTTACTGCTTTACCTGATCGTCTATTTGAAATAGCTGAAATGATTCGATAAACTCATGTAAAGTTTCTAAGTCGTGGCGTAATCTGGTCAAATCCCTTACAGTTACGGGTCGATCAGTCTGTAGATTATTCGATAATTTAACCAATCCCTCTATGATTGTAGTATTGGTAATCGACGTTAAAGCCACTATTTCTTGCAGATTACTACGCAATTCGTTTATTGCCATACCAACTTGGCCGATTTCGTCGTGACTGTCCACAGTTATAATTTGACTGAGATCGCCTTGGTTAATGGCCTCGGCCACCTTGGTAATCTTACGGAGCGGTCTTGATATATTGCGAATAAACATGAGGAGTATAATTGCAATTACCACGCTTAGCACCCCAAACATTACCACTATTTTGTTGCGTATATGGGTTAAGTTCCCTATAATCTTTTGGTCCAACACCAGTGATTCTCGACCCATAGTACTCATTAGTTCATTAATATCTGATATCTTGCTATTAATCTCAAAAAAGAACTCTCCTCCTATCATCAAAGCTGCCAAGGTGATCAAAAGAAAGTAATTGAGTAATCTAATCTCTAGGTTACGAGTCATACCCTAACAAGCCAGAGTGAAATTTACCTACTGCTAATAGGTGTATCGCATATAAGCGTATGCATAGCACGAATTGCAGTAGATGTTGAATTATATTAAAATGGTTGACTAGTATCTATGATGAATTTGCGGCTAGCCTCGGCAGCTACCGCCTGCTTAGCCTTAGCATTAGATAGGTCTTTTTCTAACTGCACTGGGTTTACCAAGCCAGCGGCTATTTCCCTTAAAGCAATTACTGTGGGCTTATCCCCGTATGCTAGCACCATAGGTTCATATCCATGTTGGGCAATTAGACGCGCCCGTTTGGCGGCCATCAATACCAAGTCAAATCGATTATTCACGTGATCTAGGCAATCTTCAACTGTTACTCTAGCCATAAGGATGATACTCGATAATCCAGTTTTTAATGCTTGACAAAAAATTAAAGACTAAATTCAAGCATACCAATTTCAAACATAAGTGCAGACCCACTCCGCCCTATACCGTAAAGACGGCGTTGGTTCTTGTCGCCCTAACTCTCTTACACACATGTGTTTTCCGGAATCAGCTAGAGGCAGCCATTT
>JXSN01000230.1 GCA_001276605.1 Achromatium sp. WMS2 | reverse complement strand
TGGAGCCTGGGAATGAGCATGGCAGTGTAAGATTTGAGGCTGCTGTTAACCAAGTTTATTTGGCACACCTCAGAGTTTTCAACTTTGTAACAATTCTAAGCATGTAAAGTGGCAACTCATTGGGATTAATTCAATGCTAAAATACTTTAGATTAAACTATATTCCGCTGTTACCGCAGTTAAACCACGTTCATAGGAATTATCCAAACGTGCAATTTCATACCATTTGCCCAAGTAACGATCTAACTTGAAATTAGTAACAGGTTGAATCCCCTCAGGAATCTTAACACAATTGGTTACTAATTGAAGAACTGTAATTACCAAAAGCCATCGAATATAGTATAATCTAAAGTATTTTAGCATTGAATTAATCCCAATGAGTTGCCACTTTACATGCTTAGAATTGTTACAAAGTTGAAAACTCTGAGGTGTGCCAAATAAACTTGGTTAACAGCAGCCTCAAATCTTACACTGCCATGCTCATTCCCAGGCTCCAGGGTAAGAAAGCGGCTAGTGTTCATGGGTGCCCATAAGAGCTAAACTTGATCGTTTCTATGGACCAGGGTGAGAATGCAGCCGGTGATGTTCCTGCATTCCCACAAGAACCAAATCTAATCGTTTCCATGCTCCAGTATGGGAACTTAAGCCGTGGAAGCTCCAGTGTCCCCATAAGAACATAATCATAGCAACATTATGTGTAAACACACCCTAAGAGCTACGTATCACCGCAACCATTTTTCCGGTTTTATCCAAATTTGCGATAAACAGATATCTAAAGGGTCATGGAGCAAAATTGCATACATTGACATGATGCCCTAATTTATATCATTGAGCCTCAATTTCGATTAAAGCCTCGTTGGGATTTACACTATCACCTTTTTGCACAAAAACTCCAATAACTTTACCTACAATGGGAGCTTGAATCTCAGTTTCCATCTTCATAGCCTCAACAATCAGTACTGCCTGACCTGCTGCTACTACGTCACCTTCACGCACCAGGACGTCCACAATATTGCCTGGCATACTTGTAGATACATGTCCTTCCTTGGTAGCTTTTGGACGCTTACCAGCTATAGTTTGTTTTATCGCGCCTTTGGTGCCTCCTTCTAGCACAATTTCCGATAAAGTTTCTACAATGACCTCTTCGGGCACCCCATCTATCGTCATATAAAAATGACGCTCGGATTGCTCCTTATGCCCGGCTCCAGTAACCCGAATATGGTAACTTTCACCATGCAATAAGATCTTGAATTCCGTAGGCGCCCGCTTGTCTTCTCCTGATATTTGCGGAGGCGGACTTAACGGTTCAGGAACCAAAGTCCCAGCCGCTCTATTTTCCAAATATTGGCGCCCTATTTCTGGAAACATAGCATATATAAGTACATCCTCCACGCTATGCGCTAATTGGCCAGCTTCAGTATGCAAACGTTCCATTTCTGGTTGCAACAAATCTGCAGGCCGACATTCAATAATCTCCTCATTACCCACAGCGTGCTGTTGCAAAGTGGGATTTATCGGTGCCGGTGCCTGTCCATATCCACCCTGCAAGTAACGTTTTACTTCGTTAGTTATGCTTTGGTAACGCTTGCCAGTTAAGACATTAAGCACGGCTTGCGTGCCCACAATCTGTGAAGTTGGCGTAACCAAAGGTGGAAAGCCTAAATCCTTGCGTACTTTAGGAATTTCTTCCATAACTTGGTTAATACGATCTAAGGCATTTTGTTCCCGTAATTGATGCGACAAATTGGAGATCATGCCCCCCGGCACTTGGTTTACCTGAACCCTAGTATCAATACCGGTGTATTCACTTTCAAACTGATGATATTTTTTGCGTACAGTGTAAAAATACAGCCCTACCTCCTGAACCTTCTCCAAATCTAACTCAGTATCATGCTCAGTATTTTTTAAGGCAGCGATCAAGCTTTCTGTTGGTGGATGACTGGTACCTCCAGACCACGAAGAAATAGCCGTATCCAAATGGGTACAACCATTCTCAATAGCCTTCAAATGACACATATTTGCAAGACCAGAGGTAGCATGAGAGTGTAAATGCAATGGCAAATCTATGGAGTCTTTTAAGGCTTTAAATAAATCGGCTGTAGCATAGGGAGTGAGCAATCCTGCCATATCCTTAACTACGATAGAATCACACCCCATGGCTGCTAGTTCTTTAGCTTGATTAACAAATCCAGATATGGTATGCACTGGGCTTGTGGTATAGCAAATTGCACCTTGAGCATGTTTACCAGCTGCCTTTGTTGCCTCTATGGGTACTCTCAGGTTCCGTAAATCGTTTAAAGCATCAAAAATGCGAAATACATCCATACCGTTTGCAGCGGCTCGGCTTACAAAAGTGCGTACTACATCGTCAGAGTAATGCCGATAACCCAATAAATTTTGCCCCCGCAACAACATTTGTAACTTAGTGTTAGGCAAGGCAGCGCGGAGTTTAGTTAGGCGTTCCCAGGGATCTTCTTTCAGAAAACGCACGCAGGCATCAAATGTGGCTCCACCCCAACATTCTAGTGACCAAAATCCTATAGCGTCTAATCTTTCACAGATAGGCAACATGTCCTCGGTACGCATCCGAGTAGCTGTCAGGGACTGATGGGCATCTCGCAGTATGACCTCAGTAATATTAATTTTTGACATAATTGATCCTCAAAAGAGTTAGTGATTGCCTACCATATTTTTAACCAATTCAGTTGTAGAAACAACAGACGCACCATGGGGAATTGCTACCTCTAGTCCCAATCATGTCGGCTTTAATTCTAAGTTAAAGCCCCGCATGAATTGCTACGGCAGAAGCTAGCACTGCCGCCAAGTCTTCGCGACGCCGCTTGCAGGAATAATCGATTAAATCAGGATGAGAATCTACAAAGCTGGTGTCAAAATTACCACGTCGGAACATGGGGGCATTTAGTATTTGTAAATAGTACGGTATCGTAGTGCGAATTCCTTCTAATCTGATATCTGTAAGGGCCCTTTGACCACGACTGACCGCGTCTTCCCAATTTAGAGCCCATACAATGACCTTGGCTAGCATAGAGTCGTAATATGGAGG
>JXSN01000229.1 GCA_001276605.1 Achromatium sp. WMS2 | reverse complement strand
GTAGGGTATCTATATTTATTGCAATTTGCTGGTGCATTGTATGGCATTGTGTTATCCTCAAAAACTCAGCCCATAGGCACGATTAGTGTAGCGTAATCGCATGAATATTTTGATCGCACCTACAGCTATTTATTGATCGTTCCCTCACTCCAGCGTGGGAACGCATCCGGGGATGCTCCTGCGTCCCCACGACAAAATAGCGCGGTTCTGGCTTCTAACTAATTACAATTTTGTTGCATTATAGAATACTACGACTAACATATTTAAATGTTAATATTATTACGTAATAATCCCATTTCAGCTAACGATCTAGGATCACCATCCCCGATTATAAAGTGATCCAAAACTCTTACATCAATCAAGGCTAAAGCAGCCTGCAATCGCATTGTAAGCCGGGTATCAGATTCACTAGGATCGGTCGCACCCGAAGGATGATTATGTGCAAAAATAACTGCGGCAGCATTGTGATGCAAAGCACGGCGGACCACTTCGCGTGCATGCACACTTGCCCCATCAATGGTACCACGAAATAATTCCTCATATTCTATAACGCGGTGCCTGGTATCAAGAAACAAACAGGCAAATACCTCATGTGGATAATTGTAAAGCCTGGTTTTAAGATAGTGTCTAGTTGCCGTTGGACTAGATAGTGGATCCCCACGTTCCATAGTCGCCCGCAAATAACGACTACTCATTTCTAACACCGCCTGCAACTGTACGTATTTGGCCTGACCTAGGCCCTTACCAGTGCAAAATTCTGCTTCCGTTGCGCCCATTAAACCGGCTAAAGTTTTGAATTGAATCAATAAATCTCGGGCTAAATCCACAGCACTTTTCCCAGGAATACCCGTGCGCAAAAAGATAGCAAGGAGTTCAGCGTCGGATAGGGAGGCTGCACCGCGACTTAACAGGCGCTCGCGGGGACGTTCATCCTCAGGCCAAGTGTTAATCGGGCGAAATTTATTGGGTTCAGGAGCTTCTGCGTTCTCATCCGCCATATTAGTTAATAAATTTGTGCAAAATAGTGGGGTACAAGCATTAAACGTTACGTCATAATTACACTCTGTTTAGTGTTAAACAGATACTTAAACGCGAGCTACAGGTTAGGCCCTAGCTAGCGGAAAGGTTAACACCTGGTCAATACTCGGTGCCCCAACTAGCCACATGAGTAATCGATCTAGACCCAGAGCCACACCAGCGCAGGGTGGTAAACCAGCTTCAAGAGCCGCCAACAGGTGTTTATCCATTGGTACTACGGGTAAATCATACTTTTTACGCATAATTATATCATTGTTGAAGCGCCGATACTGTTCGGTAACATCTCTAAGTTCCTGAAAACCATTGGCCAATTCCATACCATCCAGATAAAGTTCGAAGCGTTCTGCAAGCGGTGGACTGCCAGGACGAATTTGGGCCAAGGATGCCTGAGAAGCTGGGTAATCATAGATAAATACCAAAGTATCTTTGGGCAAGCTGGGTTCTATGTGGTGGGTTAGTAACAGGTCTAACCAGGCATCCACGGTCGGCAATTCCAAACTTTGAGCACCTGCAATACCGACACTTACGGCCTTAGAGGTCAGCTGTTCTATACTGGAAAAATGTGGATCCAATTGCAGGTAATTGTGAAATAATTCGCTATAACTTAGGTATTGTGTTGATAAATTACGTTTAGTTACATAATTAATTAATGTTGCCACCTCAACCATCAGCTGCTGGTAACTAAAATGAGGGCGATACCATTCTAGTAGGCTAAACTCTGGATTATGCAATTTTCCAAGTTCACAATTCCTGTAAACTTTGCAGATTTGATAAATAGACTCCACTCCTGAAGCCAATAGCCGTTTCATAGCAAATTCTGGAGACGTGTGCAGATACAGGGTTAAACCGTCTGGATAACCTGGTCCCCAAAAACTGGTTTGCATACTATAAATGGCTGGGTCAGTAGTGGCTGCGTTCGAACAATGTGGAGTTTCTACCTCTAGCACCTGAGCCTGGGCAAAGAATTGGCGAATCTTGGCTAACATAGCAGCGCGGGCATGCAGAATCTCAATTGTTGCCACCTTAGGCCAAGTATTTTGCCAATTCATATGCTTAGCTAAGCTTTAGATCTCCTTGCATGACTATGAGATTAATCTTCTTTGGCTCTAGATACATAGCTGCCAGTACGAGTGTCGACCTTTATTAGTTCATCCGTTTGGATAAATAGTGGTACACGTACCACAGCACCGGTCTCTAAGGTTGCTGGTTTGCCACCACCACCTGAAGTATCACCACGTAATCCAGGATCGGTTTCCACAATCCTTAGGACTACAAAGTTTGGTGGTTCAACGGTTAATGGTTGATTATTCCACAACATTATGGTGCATAAATCCTGATCCTTGATCCATTTGGCAGCTTCGCCTGTGACGTTGGCGTCGGCCTGAAACTGTTCAAAGGTTTCTGGATGCATAAAATACCAGTAACTTCCATCCGTGTATAAATATTGCATGGTAGTTTCTACCACATCTGCTGCTTCTACAGTATCACCAGATTTAAATGTGCGTTCCACCACACGTCCGGTTTTTAGATTGCGTACGCGGACTCGGTTAAATGCCTGCCCCTTGCCGGGTTTTACAAATTCATTTTCGACAATGTTGTAGGGATCGTTGTCGAGCATGATTTTGAGGCCAGCTTTAAATTCATTAGTATTATAAATTGTCACTTGTAAACTCACAAAATCAAACTATGTAGTCAGCTTTGCCACGTCTTAGTAAGCAAGTTAGGGTAGTAGGTAATTACAGTAATTTTTTATGTATAATTGCCTGCAATGCTTGCAATCAAACTAAGTATATTCAGAACAACCTGAATATCTGCACGAATGCGTTGCCACCCAGCCAACGCTTAAAACATTGTTATTGCATAAGTAATTATGGTTAGCCGCACAAGGAATATCAGCTACCGCCACGCAACCAGGTTAGGGTGTATTAACATACATATTGTTGCAACTATATACTGTGTAGATATAATGTGTACCAATAACCAAGCGGATGAATATGCACCTATGGTCACCTAATCCAATATATTTATGCTCATTCCCATACTTCAGCGTGGGAACGCAGCCGGGGACG
>JXSN01000228.1 GCA_001276605.1 Achromatium sp. WMS2 | reverse complement strand
TAGCTAAATTAATTCCCTCCATGTTTGATTTTTCTAACATTTCGTCAAAATCCATTCCGCTATACTTATTATATAATACTTTTAAATCGTCACGTTCATGATCAACGATCAGTTGTTCGCATACATGCAATATCAGATCTGCGAGCTGCTCGCGCTGCCGTTTGGTAAACTTTGCTGTGGAATAAAAATTATCTAGAAGTTTTAACATCTTCTCTTTATGGGATATCAAAACCGTAACCAACGGGTTTAACTCGGTAAGAATCGTAGCTTCATACTGATTAAATGCGTTTTTCCAACTGGCTATTAGCTCTCTTTGGGCAGCAATCTTTTGGGATAGGGATTGGAACCTCCGTTGGTTGCTGGATAATTTGGGTTTGTTTGAGGAAGCAGTTTTAGTTTTTTTGATATGGGTTGCCATAAGGTATTTGCCTTGACGAAAGGTTGTACTCTGCTCAGGTTGAAATCAACAGTTTCAGATGGTTGATATTTTAAATGGCCTACTTTTTGATGGGTAGCATAGACCCAGCTTTCAGATTGTACAGAACTGCACCGTATTCCACATAGTATATTATAAAATTCTTGATTACATACATTAAAGTCTATACCATATCCATACTCTTTCAGTAAGATATCAGCACTTATAATTAGATATCTAATTGATAAGCAAATATATGGCTGTAATGGACCATGTATTGCATTTGAGTTATCAACCAATGCCAACTTTGAACGAGTACCAAGCATCATAACAGATTTGGATGTTTGTTGAATGGGTGTTGTTTGGTATTTTACCTAGCAACAATTTAAAACTTAATACGGAGAGAACGAGTGACGCTTGCTAGTTTACGTGCCACATTTACCCCTTTTCTTATATGGTGGCGACTGGTTAATCGGGAAACCCTACAAGCCGATTTAATTGCCGGTCTTACTGGCGCTGTGATAGTGCTACCGCAAGGTGTAGCATTTGCCATGATTGCCGGTATGCCACCTGAATATGGATTATACACTGCTATTATGCCAGCTATTGTTGCAGCAATGTTTGGTTCCTCATACCATTTAATTTCAGGACCTACCACAGCAATTTCTATAGTGGTATTTTCTACCCTATCCCCATTAGCTGAACCGGGCAGTATGGAATTCGTGAGGTTAGCATTTACTTTAACCATTATTGCAGGTTTATTTCAGTTAACCCTAGGCTTGGCAAAATTAGGAACCTTAATCAATTTCGTTTCACACACCGTCGTAATAGGATTTACCGCTGGGGCGGCGATCCTTATAGCAACAAGCCAAATGAAACATTTTTTTGGCGTTAAGGTTCCCAGTGGATCTTCATTTATCTATACCTGGATAGAATTGATCGAACAGATGCCCCATGCCAACCTGTACGTGGTCACGGTAGCTTTGTTAACCCTAGTGGTAGCAATTATCTTTAAAATATACCAACCCAAATGGCCTGGAATGCTAATTGCTATGGTTGCTGGGTCTATATGCGCTTATCTTATGGGAGCTGAAGAACACCATATCAAATTAGTGGGATCCTTACCTGCTCAATTGCCACCACTATCAATCCCAGCATGGCAATTTTCCTTTGAAACCTGGAAAAATTTAGTATCTGGCGGACTCGCAGTGGCTATGTTAGGGCTGGTAGAAGCCGTGTCTATTTCGCGTTCGGTAGCCGCACGTTCACAACAACGCATTGACGGGAATCAAGAATTTATTGGCCAAGGACTGGCCAACATCGTAGGTTCATTCTTCTCTAGCTACGCCTCATCTGGATCCTTTACTCGCACAGGGGTTAATTACACCGCAGGTGCTAGAACACCAATGTCAGCAGTATTTGCGGCTGTATCCCTAGCCCTTATTTTGCTCCTAATTGCACCGCTAACGGCTTATTTACCAATACCGGCAATGGCTGGCATTTTACTGCTAGTTGCCTATAACCTGATAGATATAAAACATATTAAAAAGATCTTACAGGTTAGCTCACAGGAAACCGCCGTATTAATTACTACCCTGTTTGCCACACTATTTTTGGATTTGGAATTCGCCATCTACGTTGGTGTTATGCTATCTTTAGGTTTGTACTTGCGCCGCACCTCCAGACCTCTGGTAGTAACTCTTGCCCCAGATTGGGATGAAATACAACATCCATTAGTAGATACTTCCACCAAAAAATTGGAAGAATGCCCACAAATGCGTATTGTTAGACTGGATGGATCATTATTCTTTGGATCTATATCCCAATTAGGTGATTTTTTCACTAGCCACGGCTTGCATCGCCCCAATCAACAGCATGTCCTCCTCATGGGTAAAGCTATTAACTTTGTAGACTTAGCTGGTGCTGAATTTTTAGAGCAAGAAGCTGCTAGATTTAAAGCAAGTGGCGGCGGTTTGTATTTAACCAATCTAAAACCCAAGGTCACCGAAGAGGCTGAAAAAATAGGATTAACACACCACGTAGAGGTTTTCGAACACCAATCAGAAGCAATCCAAGCGATATTTTTGCGTATGGATAAGCAGCGGTGCCGGGTGTGCGATAAACGGGTACTTTTTGAGTGTGAATCAATACCCAAAGCTAAAACCTGATTAATTTACGTAATCCGAACGCAGGGGCAGTCTTCTGCCCCTAATTGCCCCACAAACCAAGACAATCTGTGCCAATTTGAACTAATTAGCAGCTAAAGTCTCTAACACCTCCCAACGTTGGTATGCATTGTTGAGTTCAATCTCAAGTTGTGCCAAATGGGAACTAGCCGCGGCAATTAATTCAGGGCTTTGTTGACGATAAAAATCAGGATTGCCCAACTGCTTTTGCAGAATATGTTGTTGGGATTCTAACCTCCCAATTAGGTTAGTGATGTTATCAAGTTCCTGTTTTTCTTTATAAGTTAAACGCCTTGAAATAGAATTCCCGGAGTCCGCGCCACGCGGGCGTGCTTTAGCGGTATTATTCGGAATAATTACACTAGTTAACCCTGATTGTGGGCAATTAGGGGCAGAAGACTGCCCCTGCGTTCGGATTACGTAAATTAATCAGGTTTTAGCTTTGGGTATTGATTCACACTCAAAAAGTACCCGTTTATCGCACACCCGGCACCGCTGCTTATCCATACGCAAAAATATCGCT
>JXSN01000024.1 GCA_001276605.1 Achromatium sp. WMS2 | reverse complement strand
TTTTCATCGTTGCTATATTCCAGGTGGTTACGATTTTTTCACTATTGTGACTAAACAGCTTGAAAAGGTACTACCGGGCTACCGGGCTGCGTTTCTCCCGCCCTACGGTGCTTTCCATTGATGGCGAGGGAGTTATACGTCATTCCGGCATGGATTGCCGGAATCCAGAAGCCAGGGATAGCAACGTAGCAATTTTGGCACATCGTAGGGTGCAATAACCAACGGGCATTGCACCATATTGCCATGCTGCAACTTAATTGTAAATTGCAGGTATGTGTCCATGCATCTGGCACACTAAGCTACAAACGGCGGGATTCACTGCGTTTCTCCCGCCCTACGGGTAAAAATGGCCCTCGCCTGCGTCATTCCGGCATGGATTGCCGGAATCCAGAAGCCAGGGACGAGTATCCACTCTAATAATTCCTGTATATTCGCTATCATTCACCTCATACAGCAACTTCCACTCCAGTTCATAGATTATCACACATCTTGAAGTTGCTGCAATACTTCCAGGCTCAAGCCCGTAACTTCTTGAATTAAATTAATATCCATACCCTTACGCAACATCGCAAGCGCCGTTTGCTGAATGCCTTCAGCTTTGCCTTCAGCAAATTTATTGTGCTTAATTTGCTCATCTCCATATTCATCAAACATCCGCGCCCGTTCTTGCGGTGAAACTAAATCCCGCTGAATAGTATGCAACACTTCTTGAATAGTTGGATTTGTATATTGAGTTTCGTCGACTTCTTCATTCAAAGTATCACATATCGCGTACAGCCATTCCCTATATTGTTCAGGCGTTTTATCACTAACATAACCGGGGCACAGATAAATCACTTGGTGCGGAATTTCTCCTAGTTTATTACCCTGCAAATCTTTCGGGTCAAAATCAATCAGAGCCACGTCTCTTTTATGCTGATCACCTGCAGTAAGCACCACTATAGTTAATACGCGGATGTTGGACCGATATTCCTTATAGGAGCCGGCAAGTTCTAATAGAGCGGCGCAATGGTAATGTAAAAAACGGTGGTAATGATCCGGATAACGTTTATATTGAATATCTACTATAATACGATTCTTTTTGTCTTCAGCGAACAAATCAAACTGCGAATTTACTTTGCCAATTGGTGGATCAAAAGCCTTTTCAGTTTCTACGGTATCAATTTCCAATTGAATGCCGGTTAAATCTTTAACAAACCCAGCAAAAATATGTGGTTTGGAAAAGGCTTTTTTGAAAATAACTCCATAGTGTAACGAAGCTACTTTAAGCATAATGATGATCTCTTATTCTGGTTGCCTGGCGCCTATTGTGAACAAATTCGTTTATACTGGTCGGATTTATATCGTGCCTTCCATAACCCCAAGTCGACGCAACACCAAGGATAGACTAACTTTCAACAAGCTATCCCAAAGTAACTTTGAGTACCGAAACATCCATAAAATGGCTTTCGCTTTATGTTCCCAAGCCCTGCACGCTCAAATGCCTTCCAGTTTACTGTGTTAGTAAGTAAAATACCCATCAAGCACATATTAAGCCAAATTTGTTGAGTTATTGTTAATTTTCACCCTGATAAATGAGCTTGAATCTCCATATTCAGTGCATCCATATGTGTTTCAATGAATGGTAATGGGGCGATAAAAAAACGGGAATTGCTCATGTTTCGAGCTAACTGATTCTCGAATATTCTGTCAAATTTTAAAAACTGGATTATCGAGTAGTAGGTTTGGTAGGAAATTTTGCAGTAGGTTTGGCAAAAATCACAGAAGAAAGTATACCTACCAAAACCCCATCCTGGATAGTACGCATCAGCTTTTTCAGTATGCTAGCCAGTAACCTGCTTTTGACCTACTATTATTTATTAGGTGGCTGGCGGTTATTTCTTTGATTAGCAGCGTATCGCACCGCACCTAAGGTCCGCGCCGGAGTATGGGAAAGATCAGGTACCATATAAATTGTTAAGTATATTTACATCCTATTTTATATCACAGCATGAACATCCGTAACCTATGTCAGCTGTGATATCCTGTAAACTGGGGTAACTCCAGTTTAATGCGCTCCGCGGTTAGCTTCTAGATAATTTTTTATAGTGAATTTTATGCGGCTGGTCCGCATCAGCTCCTAACCTACGGCGCCGATCTTCTTCATAGTCTGCATAGTTACCTTCGAACCAAACCACTTTGCTGTCACCTTCAAAGGCCAAAATATGCGTGGCAATACGATCCAGAAACCACCTGTCATGAGAAATAACCACCGCACATCCAGGAAATGCCAACAATGCCTCCTCCAAAGCCCGCAATGTTTCCACATCTAGATCATTGGTTGGCTCATCCAGCAGCAACACATTTCCACCATGCTTCAATAACTTAGCCAAATGCACCCGATTGCGTTCGCCACCGGACAAAGTTCCAACTAATTTCTGCTGATCACTACCTTTAAAATTAAATTTGCTAACGTAGGCGCGCGAATTAACCTCGTAGCGATCCACAGTAATGATATCTTGACCGTCCGATATCTCTTCCCATACAGTTTTGTTAGGGTTAAGGGCATCCCGACTCTGATCCACGTAAGCACAGCGGACCGTTGAACCAATATTCAAGGTACCCGCATCGGCTTGCTCTTGACCAGTTATAATTCTAAATAAAGTTGTCTTACCAGCACCGTTGGGACCTATTACCCCGACAATACCACCTTTGGGCAAATTAAATGATAAATCATCATATAACAACACATCACCATAGCACTTGCGCAGACCGGTGGCCTGTAACACCAATTCTCCTAATCTGGGACCAGGTGGAATATAAATCTCATTGGTTTCACTACGTTTTTGAAATTCTTGAGATTGCAATTCTTCAAAGCGCTGCAACCGCGCCTTGCTTTTGGTACGGCGCCCTTTAGGATTGGAACGCACCCATTCCAACTCATTTTTTAAGGTACGCACATGCGCCTGCTCCTGGCGCTGCTCCAAAACTAAACGTTTTTCCTTCTGATCCAACCATGAGCTATAGTTACCTTTCCAAGGAATACCATGGCCTCGATCTAACTCCAAAATCCAACCAGCTACATTATCTAAAAAGTAGCGATCGTGGGTTACAGCAATCACAGTCCCACTATAGTCCCGTAAAAAATTTTCCAGCCAAGCTACTGACTCCGCATCCAAATGGTTCGTAGGCTCGTCTAGCAACAACATATCCGGATGTGATAACAATAATTTGCACAGCGCTACCCGGCGCCGTTCCCCACCGGATAATCTGGTTACATCTGCATCCCATGCGGGTAAACGCAACGCATCAGCCGCGATTTCTAATTGGCGTTCCAGATTATGGCCATCAGTCGCTTGCACCAAATTTTCTAGCTCAGCCTGCCGTTGCGCTAACACATCAAAGTCTGCATCTGGATCAGCATAAGCTGCATAAACTTGATCTAACTCCAATAGTGCTGTCTTAACATGTTGCAATGCTTCTTCCACGTTACCTCGCACATCCTTACTGGCATCAAGAGCAGGTTCTTGAGTTAAAAAACCAATCTTTATGCCTGTCTGGGGCCGCGCCTCGCCTTCTATTTCTGTATCTACGCCCGCCATAATGCGCAGTAGGCTGGACTTACCCGCGCCATTTAGCCCCAATACACCTATTTTGGCACCTGGATAAAATGATAATGATATGTTCTGCAAAATATACCGTTTAGGCGGAACTAGTTTGGACACCTGATTCATGGTGTAAATATATTGAGCCATACAAACCTCAAGTTGTTCAGTAATCGATACTACACAGCGTTGTACGAAATACATTATAATAGAAGCATGGGGCAAACAGAACCTGGGCTTTAGTTGCTATGCCATAAAGTGGTTGTATATGCTTAGACGGCAATAACGGTGCTAGACGACTTTGATCTGGATCAACCCCAACTATTCTAGATCTTGACACTACACTATCATTTCCACGACAATCAATTTTCGGTTGGCGGTTTGTGTTTAACACATGTAGTGCAGCGGATTTACAAGTCCTCATGGAAAATTTGTTATACATACAGAATTTGTTAAATGCCAGTTATCAAGCAACTAAAACCATAGTGCTATAAGCAAATATTTAGCTATCACATTTAACGAGTATAAGAGTAATTACAAGCTCCACTGATATAATGTTGCGCTTAGCCAGAGCTATATTAATAAAAATCGCGTGTTATCGTGCAGTTAAGTATAGTTAGTTGAGGTCAATAGTTTTTTAGGGAACAGTATAGATTTCTGGACGAACTTGGCATGGTCGCAATAACTCTGGACTTCTGTTGTGGACATTAGTAAGCTAACACCTCAATGCTTGTTGATTTTGTACGAAATGTGACCAGTGTTATTGGAGCAGGATATGGCTAAAGAGATGTCGTCAGAACGCTTAGACAAAGTGGTAGCCAAGGCCAGGCGTGATAGTGAAGCTCGTGAAAAAGGTTATCGAGAACGGGCCCTAAAAATGTACCCTTGGATCTGCGGAAGGTGTGCTCGTGAATTTACAACGGCTAATTTACAGGAACTAACCGTACACCATCGTGATCATAATCACGACAATAACCCCGAAGATGGAAGCAATTGGGAGTTGTTATGCCTGTACTGCCACGATAATGAGCATTCGCGCCTAATTGATTCCGAACATGGAGCAATTACCTCAGATACTAAACCCGTCGCTACTACTTTTAACCCTTTTGCTGACTTGGCTTCCATGCTACGACAAAGCAAACCTTCGAGATAGCACTACGCACTATACGGTGATGGCCCTTTTTCTAGCTACCATGTAATTGTGGTATTTGCTAATAAACAGGTGAGATGGATATGTGCGACTGGCTACCTAACCCGATGCCTTCATGCTCGTCCCCATGCTCCAATGTGGGAATGCAGCCAGGAATATTCCAGAGTCCCCCACAAGAACATATTTGACATCAGGTATACATTGTATTGCTGCGCAATAATCACATAATGTCTGAATATGAAATAGCAATATGTTAACCATGTCCAGTAGATACAGGTAAACGACATTAATCTTCATGGCCAAGATAACATAAATTTCAATTGTAATCCTAATCTTTTAGGCCTAATATCTCGCCTTTTACTGTAAAGTATGTTAGGTATATTATTGTATTGGGCAATCGCATACCAAACTGCAAACATAACGGAGACATCCATGCGTATACGGCAATTCCTTATCATAGTACTGGCTGGTTTGCTAGCTAATGCAAATCCTAGTCAGGCTCAAAGTCCGCCCTCAGAAACTGCTTACCCTTACGTAATTGGCATCAGCGCCATAGCTGGAGTGGTAATAGCACAGGCTATATTGTACGGTAATGCTGGTTTTCCATTCATCACACCCACTGTAACACCGGCAGCGGCAGTTGCGGCATCTGAAGTTATAGGTGCTGGTGCGGCTGCTATTGCTTCCCCAACTATTGCGGCCCTTGCTGAACCTGCTATTATTGCCGCGCCAGCAGTAGCCGAGGTTGCTGCACCCACCGTGGCAGCAGCAATTGCAGCTCCTGCCGCAGCCCCAGTGGTTGCTGAAGTCTTACCCACAGTAGTTTCTGCGACCGCACCGCCAGTGACAGCCACTGCCGCCCGCGCTGTTACCGCATCTGCTGCCCCCATAGTTTCCTCGATTCGAATAGCACCAACTGCCGCGGCAGCTTTACCAGTGGCTACGCCAGCAGCGGTGGTAACAGCCGCACCAGCAGCCTCCGTAGCGGCACCGTCTGTTCCGGCCGTAGTAGCTGCGGTACCAAGAGCTGCGGTAGCCACTGCCGCCCCAGTAGCAGCCTCTGTAATAGCGCAGTCTGTTCCAACCGTGGCAGCCGCGGCTCCAAGAGCTGCGGTAGCAAGTGCAGCTCCTGTAGCTGCCGCATCTGGAGCTATTCCGGCGGTTATTCCAGCCGTGGCTCCAAAACCAGCAGCAGCAGTTAGTGTGGAAGCGGCCAAGCCGGTAATCTCAGCTGTAGTGCCAACACTAGGAACCGCTCCTGAAGTTACAGTTGGTATTAACCATATGTTTACGGTCACTAGCGCAGTCCTAGGGGCTTGGTTAGCAAACTGGGTATATGATCATTACTAACTGATTATAACCATTGTATCCTTTTGTATAGCAGTACTATATTTGACAGTACTGCAAGGTTAATTGAGATTTAATCATGTATAAACTAAAACCTTTCATCATGGCCCTGTTCCTAGCTTTTGGTACCATGTTGGTAACTAGCACTGTTCATGCTGTTGATTCGAATGAAGTTATGGTGGCAGGGCCGGCAAAAATGAATCAACGCCTGCTGGTCGTTGGTACCGGCGCCGTAATAGGGATCGTGGTTTTTAATATGTTAACTTATCCCATGCACTCTATGCCATTTGCAGCTGGAGGTGCGGCTGCTGTATCCACAGATATGGCGTTAGGCAGTCGCCTATTTGCAGCAGCAATTGGTACTGCCTCAGCTCTAGGCACCCACTATGTTTACTCGTTATTTAGTCAATGATAGTTTGAGCATTGGCATGTTTTCAAGCAATATATGGGAACAAGGCATAAAAATAGATTGTGGTTATTTTAGAGTTTAGACAGCTTGCTAGTATCAAATGCTGTTGTGGATTGCAAGAAAAGCTAAATTTAGGTATTTAAAATAAAGGCTTACCTACCCTGGTGCGAGAGACAGTTGGTGGGTAATACCTTGATGGTATGGTTAACAATGCTAGGTGTCCTGTCTTGGTTTAAGACAGGTCGCTATCGAAACTTATTGGTAAATATTTGTTCTAGGAGTGAGTATCTAATGCTGCATAAAGTGATACTAACGGTGATAACCCTGGTGTGTTTGGCGACAACGCCTACTGTTTGGGCTTATAATGCTGATTATAACCAACATCAAAATGTGCATTGGACTTATCCGTTGGTACTTACAGTGGGTACTATCGCTGGAGTTGCCGCAGCTAACGTTTTTACTTACGGTGCAGTGGGGGCTATCCCTTATTGGACTGGAACTGCAGCTACACCGGTGTTAACCCCAGCTGCTATGGCTACAGGGCGCATGATTTTTGTAGGATCAGGCGTCTTAGGAAGTTTAGTCGCGGATTTACTGTATACTTCAGCAACCCATTGAGGGTTTAACCCTACTGGTCATTTATACACAGTTCAAGAAATGACCAGTAACCATTTGGTGTGAAGATTACATATTTTTTATCTACGCAGTAACTTGAGGACGTTAGGTTAGGTTGCAATAGCATATGGCCTGGTTCTACGTGGTTACGATAAGTTATGAAAGTAGTCCTAGACTGTCACTACAGCGCAAACACCGCGCGGGTTGCGGCTGTATATTTCGACGCTTGGCAAGATAAAATCCCTATAACATCTAGAGTTATGGCGCACAACGTAGCCTCAGAATATATCCCAGGGCAATTTTATAAAAGAGAATTACCATTATTAGAGCTTATTCTAGCCAGTGATGATACCAGGTACGACGCTATAGTGCTTGATGCTTACGTTGATTTAGGGATTAATCACCCCGGTTTGGGAAGACACCTAGCAAACAAATTAACGTACAAGGTACCAATAGTCGGCGTGGCAAAGACTTTTTATGCTGGATGTTCACATGCAATCCCAATATATCGCGGCAGCTCGATCCGACCTTTATACGTAACAGCGGCAAACATGCCCATTGCTGATGCAGCCGCAGCAGTCAAGAGCATGCATGGAGCCAACAGACTACCGACATTGCTAAAAATGGTAGATAGAATCGCACGTGGTAGTGATGTATAGCACTAATCTGGGCCTAATTATGCGCAGGCAAATCTGCAAGGCATTGGTTTAAAGATTGTTGCCAATGTGGCATAAATATACCGAAGGTTTTTTGAATCTTGGTATTATCCAATACTGAATAAGCGGGACGTGCTGCTGTTGCTGGATAATCCACACTAGCTATGGGTGCCAATCGACAACGGTAATTGCCGTGCTGATGGATGGTTTGGGCAAAACCATACCAACTAGTACTACCAGCACCGCTAATATGATAAATACCTTGAATATCAGAAAAACTTAGCTTTCTATATTGGATCTGGCACCATATCTGCGCTGTAGCCTCGGCCAAAAGCCGGGACCAGGTAGGGCAACCGACTTGGTCGTTTACAACCTGTACCTGTTGGCGTTCGTTAAATAAACGGCGCATCGTGAGTAAAAAATTCTGACCACGTACTCCATAAACCCAACTAGTGCGTAAAATTATCCAAGAAGCACCGCTATTGATTAAGGCGTTCTCACCTGCCAACTTTGATTGGCCATATACCCCTAGTGGACCAGTAAGATCTGTCTCCTGGTATGGGGCATGACTGGTACCTGCAAATACAAAGTCGGTAGAATAATGAATTATGGGAATATTCATTTTAACTGCTAGGTGACCCAGTTCAGCCAAGGCAGTAGCATTGATGGCCGTAGCCAAATCAGATTCTTGTTCTGCTTTATCAACAGCAGTGTAAGCGGCAGCATTTACAATGAGACTGGGGCGCACGTGGTCAATCATTGTGGCTATGGTTTGGGGTTGAGCCAAATCTAGGCGTAAACTAGCAGCATTTGCGTATAAGCTAGTGCCTACTACCGTGCCCAAGGTGGATAGGCTACGCATTAGCTCCCAACCAACTTGACCATCACTGCCAATAACTAAAATTACAGGTGGCATTTTACTTAGCATATTTAGGTAGTAATTGGGGATTAATATCAGCTAATAATTTGGCAGTCTGATCTTTGGCTGAGACTATAGGTGGTGAACCTGACGGCCACTCTATTGCAATTTGAGGGTCGTTCCAATTGATACTTAATTCACATTCGGGATGATAAATAGTGGTACACTTGTACATAAAAATAGCCGTGTCGCTTAGTACATAGTAACCATGAGCAAACCCAGGCGGGATCCAAAATTGTTGGTGATTAGTTGCGCTCAGTATTTTACTTACCCATTTTCCAAACCATGGTGATCCTAAACGCACATCTACAGCTACATCCAATACCTCACCAACTAACACTTGCACTAATTTGCCTTGAGAATATGGATGTTGTAGGTGTAAACCTCGCAATACCCCTTGGGTTGAAGATGCCAGATTGTCTTGCACAAACAGATCTCTAATTCCACATTCGGTGTACCGGTGCTGCTGCCAGGTTTCTATGAAAAAACCCCGTGCATCGACAAAAACCTTAGGCGTTATTAATAAAACTTCTGGGATGGCAGTGGCATTAATTT
Source organism: Achromatium sp. WMS2 (assembly GCA_001276605.1). Lineage (GTDB taxonomy): Bacteria > Pseudomonadota > Gammaproteobacteria > Chromatiales > Chromatiaceae > WMS2. Next base: position 7,871 of record JXSN01000024.1, on the reverse strand, counting down.
CCATAGTCAATTTTATCTACAGAGGCGCAATAAGTGGGCACCATAGTCGCTTTTACCTAGTTTCAATGCTTGTTTGCGTAATTGTTCATGATCTATCCAACCATTGCGAAAGGCAATTTCTTCTGGACAGCAAATCTTCAATCCTTGCCTGTTTTGCACGGTTTCAATGAAATTACTGGCCTGTATTAGAGATTCGTAGGTCCCTGTATCCAACCAAGCGGTGCCACGGCCAAGGCGTTCTAAATATAGTTGTCCTTGTTGCAAATATAGATTGTTGAGATCGGTTATCTCTAGTTCACCGCGAGCTGATGGTTTAAGGGAGCGCGCTAATTCTAACACCTGGTTGTCATAGAAATATAGGCCGGTGACAGCGTAATTGGATTTAGGGTTAGATGGCTTTTCCTCTATATTCAAAACTTTACCATCAGCATTGATCTCGGCTACTCCGTAGCGTTCTGGATCTTTTACCCAGTAACCGAACACGGTAGCACCACTTTGACGATGACTAGCAATTTTTATCTGTTGTACTAGGCCTTGACCATAAAATATGTTGTCCCCAAGGATTAAGCAACACGGATTATCATTTATAAAGTCAGCTCCAATTAGGAACGCTTCGGATAAACCACCTGGATTAGGTTGCACTGCATACTCTATATTTAAACCCCATTGCTTACCGTCTTGTAGCAGGTCTTTAAATGCTGTACTATCACGTGGAGTAGTTATTACCAATACTTCTTTTATCCCAGCCAGCATCAATACTGCTAGTGGATAATAGATCATTGGTTTATCGTAAATTGGTAACAGTTGTTTGCTGACACTGATAGTTAACGGGTACAGTCTAGTACCAGAACCTCCAGCTAGGATTATACCTTTATACACAATTGTGTTCCTATAAAAATACTATATTGTAACCTGACCTTTGATGAATTTTGGTTGCTGCAGTTTAAGAGGAATGACTGTAAATAGTTACTAAAATTCTAAAGCCGACGCAACTGCTGGTACCTTAAGTATACTCCCCAAACTGCTATTATCAAACAGGTACTGAATGCTACCAAAGCCCATCCAGCTAGAGATAGATACAGTATTACTAACTCAGTACTAGCACAATTACCAGTAGCCTCAAATAATACTGGTACCCAACTATTCATCCAAATGACGAATATTTCTACCAAATTAGGTTCCGAACTAGAACATGTAAATTCAGACCCGGGTAAGGATTGCAGCCAAACCTGGTAACTAGCGATGCCAATTCCAATTAGGCTACATAAAATTAGTAACCCTCCATATAACCAACTTGTGAATTTGGTTTTAAATAACAGTATTAGTATTGCTAACATCATAATCAAAAGAAACAAGAAACGCTGAAATACGCATAGATAACACGGATGCAAATGCCAAAAATAGGTTAGTAATATACTTGACACTACCAATGTGCCACAAATTAGAGCTAATGCCAACCAAAGATAGCGTTGCCCAAAGTTAAGCTGCATTATATAAACCTCATCAGATAATCTGCACAGCACACTATTAAACTTTATAGTATAATAATTGCATGGGTAATAACTAAAGACTTATGAATTATACCAGTTACCGACGTAATTCAAATTCACAAAAAATAACTTTTTTAATATGGAATATCAATACTATTTAATCATAGGCACTTTTTCGGGGATACTTGCCGGGCTGCTTGGGGTAGGAGGTGGTGTGGTCATCGTTCCGGCTCTACTTTACGTATTTGCCAATAACCACGTACCGGCCACCCTTATAATGCAATTAGCTGCTGGTACCTCACTGGCAACCATATGCGCAACATCCCTGGTATCTACCTATGCCCACAGTGGTTATAAGGCAATCCTATGGTCAACAGTAATTACCATAGTTCCTGGAGTGGTCATAGGTGCCTTCTGCGGTTCTTTCTTAGCCACCTACTTACAAGGCGAGACGCTGCGTATTCTTTTTGGGGTTTTTGTATTGGCTAACGCCACATACATAGGTATGGGATTAAAGCCATCACCTCAAAGGCAGCTTCCCAATCAACTTGGAACTAACATCACTGGTATGGCTATTGGCGGCTTTTCTACCCTACTTGGAATTGGCGGAGGTAGCCTAATTGTTCCTTTTCTGATCTGGTGTAATACCCCAGTACGTCAAGCGGTAGCAACCGCCGCAGCTTGTGGTTTCCCTATAGCCGTAACTGGCACTATTGGTTTTATCATTAACGGTTGGCATACTCCCGGCTTACCAGAATACAGTACCGGATTTATCTACTGGCCAGCTTTTACCGGAATCGTGATTACAAGTATGTTCTTTGCCAAAATTGGAGCTAAGCTAGCCCACTGGTTACCTACGGACTTGCTACGTCACGTGTTTGCCCTTTTCCTTTGTGCTATAGGCATCAAACTCTTGTGGCATTGATTGTGCGTAGTTAAAATTATTAGCAGCCAAATCTTACCACTCATGGTAGAATGGCCGCCGGTATTTTTGATGCTTAACATGTATAAGCTTCAGCGGACACAACATACAATCAGTGTGGAATTAATAGATGGTAAAAATTAGACTGTCCAGAGGTGGCGCTAAAAAACGCCCATTCTACCATGTGGTAGTTACTGATTCCCATAATAGACGTGATGGGCGTTTCATTGAGCAGGTAGGTTTTTTTAATCCTATAGCCTCAGGGAAAGAGACTGAGCTAAGCATAAATCAAGAACGAATCGCTTTTTGGGTAGATCGTGGCGCTAAAACGTCAGAACGTGTGGATCAATTGCTTAAAAAGGCCGCTAAAGAAACTCCCACGACAAGTTCCGACCCAGGGCCCGCCGTGACAGCGGTGTCTATAACTGGTTGAGCTTAATTTCTCCAGATAATCATGGAAGAACCTGTTGCGTACCATCAAGATGGTTCAAATGTGGCTGATAGACTGTTGACTATTGGTCACATTTCCGGAGCCTTCGGTGTGCAAGGGTGGGTGAAGTTACAGTCAGCTACTGAACCTGACACCAGTATTCTGGACTATCAACCTTGGTATATAAAAAACGCTGCCGGATTACGTAGTTATACGCTTCTAACTGGCAAACGCCACAGTAAAGGATTAGTTGCCAAACTTACAGGCTGTAACGATCGTGATCATGCCTTGTCCTTAACTGGCTGCACCATCAACATATACCGCCATCAGCTATCAACCCTTTCAGATGGTGAATTTTATTGGACCGACCTAGAAGGATTACAGGTTCAGACCCTAAATAATACGGTACTAGGTACTGTCAACCACCTGTTTAATACCGGCGCTAACGATGTTTTAGTCGTAATTGGAGAACGCGAACGCCTTATCCCATTTATTTGGGAGCAAGTGGTAAAAACCGTAGATCTCGCTAAACGCCGGTTAGTAGTTGACTGGGACCCAGAATTTTGAGCGTAGCGGATATTGAAACATGCGTTTTGATGTTATTACGCTCTTTCCTGAGTTATTTGGTCCCTTTGTTCACCACGGGGTTTGTGGGCGTGCCCTGCAACGCAAGTTGGCCAGCTTGCAGCTATGGAACCCAAGGGATTATGTAGATAATCAGCATAAAACTGTAGACGATAGGCCGTATGGTGGGGGACCAGGGATGCTGATGAAAGTTGAACCCCTGCGCTCTACCATTGAAGCCATCCGAGCTATTACCCCAAGTAGCTTGGTAATTCACTTAACCCCTCAAGGCCAGCAATTTAATCACAATATTGCTTGCCAATTAGCCCAAAAGTCTAGTCTCATACTCCTAGCCAGCCGCTACGAAGGCGTAGATGAAAGATTCGTCGAACGTTATGTAGACATCGAACTATCCATAGGTGATTATGTGCTTAGTGGAGGTGAATTACCAGTGCTAGTGGTAATGGATACGATAATCAGGTTATTACCAGGCACTTTGGGACATCAAGACTCCTCTACTCAAGACTCATTTAGTACTGGATTGCTGGATCATCCCCACTATACCCGGCCACGTATCATCGACGATATGGAGGTCCCCGCAGTCCTACTAAGTGGTAATCACGCCGCGATTCAGCGCTGGCGCCTACAGCAAGCCTTGGGTCGTACTTGGAAACGCCGCCCCGAATTATTGCACCACCGTTCACTCTCAGAATATGAGCAGGAGCTACTAAACAGCTTTATTCATACAAGTTAATGATATAATTTTTATTCATAGTTTTTAAAATATACATTATTGATTATCCATAACATTTCTACCTAACCAGAGGCAATTATTTTTCATGAGTAAAATCATTCAAGCCCTAGAAGCTGAACAAATGAAGACCGACATTCCCAGCTTTCGAGCCGGTGACACCCTAAGAGTACAGGTAAAGGTTGTTGAAGGCGAACGCGAACGTCTTCAAGCATTTGATGGCGTAGTTATTGCAATCCGTAATCGTGGTCTTAACTCGGCCTTTACTTTACGTAAAATATCGCACGGAGAAGGCGTAGAGCGTGTATTTCAAACCCATAGCCAAGCTGTAGCTAACATAGAGGTACTACGGCGTGGTGATGTCCGACGTAGCAAACTTTACTATTTGCGCCAACGCTCAGGTAGATCGGCCCGCATTAAAGAAAAAGTATAACTTACAACGTCAATACACGGGGCTTGTACTTTGCCTAACAGTTTTTATTGGCATGATTACGAAACCTGGGGGGCTGATCCTAGCTACGATCGGCCCGTTCAATTTGCTGGCTTACGCACTGATTGGGAATTAAACCCTATTGGTAAGCCTTTGGTAGTCTATGCGCGCCCTAGCAATGACATATTACCATGCCCCGAAGCCTGTTTAATTACTCATTTAACGCCCCAATATGTGATAGCCAAGGGTAGTATCCCCGAGGCTGAGTTTATCTCCCGCATTCACCACGAATTAGCCCGCCCCAACACTTGCAGTACTGGGTATAACAACCTGCGTTTCGATGATGAGGTAACCCGTTACACCCTATACCGAAATTTTTACGATCCCTATGCTAGAGAATGGCGCAATGGTAATTCACGTTGGGATTTAATAGATGTTATCCGTCTAGCTCATGCCCTGCGTCCTGAAGGCATAGACTGGCCGTATCAAGACGGCGTGGTAAGCTTTCGTCTCACTGATCTCAGTGCTGCAAATAACATCAGTCACCTGGGTGCTCATGAAGCTCTATCTGACGTTTTAGCCACTATAAGTCTTGCAAAATTACTACTAAGAGTTCAGCCAAAATTATTTAACTTTGCCCTAGAGTTACGCAACAAAAAACGGGTGCGAGATCTCATAGATCCCCGTAATCCGCAGCCTATTTTACATGTATCATCAAAATATTTAGCAGAACATGGATGTATTGCACCAGTTCTGGCTTTAGCAAATCATCCAGTAAATACCAACGAAATCATAGTAGTCGATTTACGCCTTGACCCACAAATCCTACTAGATTTAGATAGTCAAGAAATTCACGATCTAATTTTTACTAAACAGCAAGATCTACCAGCAAATGTGCAGCGGTTGCCTATAAAAACTGTACACTTAAACCGAGTGCCTATGTTGGCACCGTTGAATACTCTCACCTCGCAGGCTGGTGAACGTTGGAATATTAATCCTGATCTGGTTAACCAAAATGCTAGTTATTTGCGCCCGCAACTACCAACTATTGCAGCTAAATTACAACAAGTATTTACGCGTACTCAACCCTATCCGGAGCGGGAGCCAGAACAAGATTTGTATCGCGGCTTTTTAAGCGCTGCGGATGCCACATTATGCGAAATAATTCGTAATACCCAACCGGACAAATTATCCGCATTACAACTTGAATTTCAAGATCCTAGATTAGCCCCCATGTTTTCTAGATATCGCGCCCGTAATTGGCCAGAAACTCTGACGGCAGCTGAAATTGCAGATTGGGATAATTATCGGCGCCAGCATGTGCTTGGACCAGCTATGGCACCCCGGCTAAATTTGGATAGCTTCCGTGAAGAATTAGCTAAATTACGTTTACAACATAGTTCTGATCCAAAAAATATGCAGATTATAAATAACTTAGAATTATGGGGTAAAAATCTATTTTAACAAATATGTTGATCTACAGTATAGTTGCCATTAACCATTTTTGGAGTTATCAATAACCATAATGAGATCGTTAATATTCGTTCCGTAGCATAGATTTGATCAGTTATATCCTTAACTTATCGGGAAAATAAGCCGTGACAATCAGCATAAAAGCCCAAATTATGCGTATAATTAACCGTATCTTGGTGATAGCTATATGTGGCCTAGTGTTAACGATAAATGCGTTAGCATGGTTGCTATGGAACCTAGATGTAAATCCCTATCGTACCCAAATTACGGCGGCAATTATTAAACAAACCGGTTGGAAGGTAGATTTAGCTGGAACTGTCACTCACCGCATGCTAACTAACGGCTTTCGAGTGGTAGCCAAGGACATAAAAATTATTGATCCCACAGGACAATTCGTTGATGTTCAAGAATTAAGAGCAAATATTGCCCTTGATTCAATATTTGAACGTTATATTTTAGTGCAAAACCTAGAAATAGATGTACGTACTTGCGATATTGAATTACGGCCCGAAGTTAATCCACCGCTGCCAATTGTAGTAACTATGGAAGCTAGCAGTTTGCACCTCACGGCCCGCGACTGCCATGTTTACGATTCGGAATCGACTCTTGATACCCAAATTAAACGCTTAATCTTAGATGTTGCACCAATACCTATATTACTGGATGGCTGGATAGTAATGGGAATGCCTGCTGGTATTACCACAGCAAAGCAAAGCGGTCATGTGACAGCCAATTCCGTAGATTTTGGTAATATTTTAGGGTTAAAAGAATTACAACTTGATTTTACCAATGATCACGGCGTGGTCTCACTATCTAATCTTACTACAGCCCTGCAAGCTCCTAAACCAAACACTAGCGGCCTACTTACATCCCCACTAGTAACTATTAATGGTAAAGTACATTTAGGGTTCGATGAACCACTACAAACCCTATTTGTCACACTATGGAATGGAATAGATGATGTTTGGCTGAAACCGATTACCATAACTGCGGGTAATTTAACTGTCAACAACCATAATAATCCGATAAATCTCAAAGATTTAAAGATTGATAGCGCTGGGCTACCGTTACTGGTTCATGGCTCAAATCCAATAAAATGGTGGCTACATCCAACAACACATTCCGCAATTATGGTAAAACGCACTACTATATCTGGTAGCGCTGCGTTTAATTCTATTGCTAATTTAACAGATTATTCCATTAACCTGGATCTTAGTCCAGGAATCTTAGAAGCCGCCATACAACAAGGCACTTTAGGTATTGGTTTGGCCAATAACAATCTTGTGAATAGCATTATTTTAGACTTAAATGGCAATTTACGCTTACTAACTCAGGGGCCTCCGCCAACTAAGTTACTAAGCACAAATTCAGATATTATGCCATATAACCTAAAATTAGATCAATTTACACTGGGAATACAACAAGTTGAGATTGCAACTCCCAGTGGACCCTATAACATAGGTTCCGGTAGTCTACAAATAGTCGATTTTCCTCTGATTACAGGAACTAAGCCTTTACCCCAGATTTACTAACCTCTGGATTGCGACCAGTGCCGCTGATAGACTCCATGTATTTAGCACAACCTTTGGGATCCACGGTAGCAATTTGTAATGAGGCCGGACCGTTTTCCCGCATATCCATAGTTCCAGAAAGAACAACTCGGTGTTTGTCTGTGAGCAAAGCAACGTCCTCAGTCTTTATTACCCCTGTTTTAATGCTTAACGATGTATTGAGCATGGTGACTTTGCTACTACCACGCTCAATAAAGCTCCCAAGTAACACCGAATATTGGGTGCCCTTGGTCAGGAGTA
>JXSN01000227.1 GCA_001276605.1 Achromatium sp. WMS2 | reverse complement strand
AAAGCCAAATAATCTCGACCATCAGCCCCCTCAAAACCATGGCCTGAATAAGCAAAGACAAAGGTATCATCAGGGCGTAAAAAACTGGCAAGTTGCCGCAATGTCTTTACCAAAAAATTTTTAACCACCCCATGATCCACCACCAACTGCACCTTATTTCTACGCTTTTAAACAGTAAATTGGCAATTCCCTGCCCTTGCCACTCTGGTAAGACAGCTAGAGAGAAGAAGCGGGCCGTGGGACTTTTTTTCCTAAAATACACTTGCGCATAACCAGCTATCTTTGGTCGGGTGGGATGCTCTTGCTCGTATACAATCAATACACCATTACTCTTACCCAGTAATTTTTGTACTGAAGGGGCATCAAGCAGCGAATCGTACTTGGTTACATCAAAGCACTTTTGTTCTATGTGAACGATAGACTCTACATCCTGCATGGTTGCCAAACGCACGCTGTTATCCAAACCGGATTCCCATAAAAACTCATTGAAAATTGTTTTTGCCTCACCATTCATAATAATGGACTTTGTCATACTTGAGATTTTCTCCGGCTTAAACAGTTAGATTAGGAGTCTATATCCACGAATCTACCCCATTGCTACTGCAAAGTGAGATAAATTTTTACGGTTTTAGGGTATATCTAGATATTATGATGATGTCCAGGTGGGAACGCTGGAGCGTGAGAACGATCATACATGTATTGGTTATTGGAGCAAAGGCGCTTTTTCAGTCGCTTGATTATTGGTATACATAACTTCTATACATGGGTATTTACGGTAATATGTATATTAACACTCCGTAAGATGCCAAAATAAAAGGCACAATAAAAAATAGGTCTATTCGACATTATATGTCTAAAAATCATTTTTTAACCCTTGCAGCTTAGTGCGAAATTCTTCAGTAACTACAGTTAAATCCTGATCGTTGCGCAATACTTTAGGTGTTAAAATTACCAAAAGCTCCGTACGTTCACTAGATTTCACTGTTTGTTTAAACAAAAAACCTACAACCGGAAGCGAACTTAATCCTGGGACCCCACTTCTACCGTTTTCCCTGGTATCCTTAATTAACCCACCTAGAATTACCACCTGATCATTTTTAACTGCCACTGTACTATTGATTTGGCGTTTGGATATAGTAGGTGAGTTTATATTACCTGAAGTAAGTTGGGTTACATCACTTACAATCTGCTCTACCTCCATAATCACTAGTCCGCCAGGAGTTACCCGTGGGGTAACAGTTAGTAAAACTCCTGTTTCTTTGTAATTAACAGAATTAACCGTAGTATTAATGTTGGTGGTATCTGTTGTCTGACCTGTTAAAGTTGGTACCTCTTGGCCAACCTGAATTCTAGCTGTATGGTTATCTAAAACCATCACCGAAGGTGAAGACAGGACTTTTACCAGGTTATTCCCAGCTAATGCCGACAATACTGCGCGTACTTCACCAGCATTCCTGATAACACTCCAATTAAATCCTGGTACTATCCTATTGAGAGCCGTAGGTCCACCGGTGGAAGAACCATTGCCATTCCAGGCAAATTCGTTAGCATAAACACCATTGCTAGCTTTAAAAAACCAATCTAGGCCGTAGCGGAGACTACCTTTGAGGGTAACCTCAATGATCGTTGCCTCGACTAGGACCTGTAATGGCAAAATATCAAGTTGTTCTAGAGCATTGGCTATTTCATTGTATTGATCAGGAGTAGCTCGAATTAATAGTGAATTATTAACGGTATCAGCTACTATGCTAAGCCCAGATTCCAAATGCACACTAACAGTTTGTTGGTTGTTATTAGCATTATTTTGCATATTACTTGACGATCCCATACCGCCGTTATTATTACCGCCAAGCGCCGAGGAATTGGTATTTGGTCTGTTATTACCAATACTGGTAGGATTTAGACTTGGAGCAACGCGAGCAGCAGGGGTAACCGCACCTGATTTACCATCAGAAAACAACTGTCCCAGCATTTGTGCTAAACTAGCGGCATCACCGTTTTTTACCCTATATACATATAGAGTAGGTTCCGCGTTACCACTAGCACTAGCTTGATCTAGTCTTTGAATCCAAGTTCCTATTTGGGTTAAATATTCTGGTTGATGAGTAACCACCAATAGGCTATTCGCCGCTTCAATGGGCACAATGCGAAACATTCCAGATAAAGGATTATTTTCCTGACTAGTAGTTAAACCTTCTACTTGTTTGGTAATGGTTTCAAGTTTACTATGTTTGATTTTAAATAATCCAACAGATAAACCCTTGATCCAATTTACGTCAAAAGTATCGATAGTTTCCAATAAATTTCTTAACACAGATCCTGATGCAGCAAGTATCATTAAGTTACGTACAGTATCTACTCGCACTACACTATTTTCTGGTGCTAATGGCTTCAATATACTGCTCATTTCAGCAGCACCGATGTATTTAAGCTGTACTATGCGAACACTATAGCCTTGCGGCAACGGATCCACGCTATTACCTAATTGTGGTGTTACTTCGCCTTGAATTGCACTAGCAATCGGCATCACATAATAGGTCCCATCGCGTTGAATCATGGTGGATTTATTCATGCGTAACAGGGTTTCTAATGTGGATAAAGCCAAATCACGAGGTATGGGTTGTGGATTGTCCATGGTTACAGTGCCACGTACAGCTGGATCTAACACATAATTAACCTTCAGCTGATCCAACACACTTTTTACTACATCCCCGATATCTGCATTTTCAAAGAAGAAGTTTATCGTATCACTACCGTTGGTACTGGGTTGCGCAACATTGGGACGATTGGAATTAGGTGTTGGATTAACAAAAACACCGGTTCCAGGATAACTTATGGCAGCTGGTCCTTCGGGCTTAGGTTTAGGATTTGGTTTGTTATACTGTTCATTTAGATCTTGATTTTCAACATGTTGAACTTGCGAATGCGGTGGCATCCGCACGTGGCCAACCGGTTGTCCAATTCTAGAGGTAGGATCCCACTCAACCTGATCTAGGTGACTACATCCAAAGGTGATTAATAGGCCGCTAAAAACAAAAATTATTCTTAATGCTAACATACGCTCTTTCATGAATATTCAGCTACTTAGCCGTAGGAATGCCAGGTGGTAGGGCAGTAGGCTGGGGTGGCGTCTTG
>JXSN01000226.1 GCA_001276605.1 Achromatium sp. WMS2 | reverse complement strand
ACCGAGAATATTTAGCACTACGGGTTGGAGTTGCCCGTTCCACAGGTACACTAGGTTTAACCGGCGTTGGAGCTGGTGTATTCCGCACCACTGGTGCCGATTCTGATCTATAACGACTTCGATACCGAGAATATTTAGAACTACGGGTTGGAGTTGCCCGTTCCACAGGTACACTAGGTTTAACCGGCGTTGGAGCTGGTGTATTCCGCACCACTGGTGCCAGTTCTGATCTATAACGACTTCGATACCGAGAATATTTAGAACTACGGGTTGGAGTTGCCCGTTTCACAGGTACACTAGGTTTAATCGGCGTTGGAGCTGGTGTATTCCGCACCACTGGTGCCGATTTTGACCTATAACGGCTTCGATACCGAGAATATTTAGAACTACGGGTTGGAGTTACCCGTTCCACAGGTACACTAGGTTTAACCGGCGTTGGAGCTGGTGTATTCCGCACCACTGGTGCCGATTCTGATCTATAACGGCTTCGATACCGAGAATATTTAGAACTACGGGGTGGAATTACTCTGGTTATGGGCTTAACGGCAGTTGATACCTGTGGTTTAACAATTTTTTGTATATTCTTAGGTTTATTGGTATTTGGTTTTGTTGGCTGTACTGGCTTCACGATACTCCTATTATGCGTTTTTACCTTAGGCTTAGGACTAACAGGTTTATGAGCTCGATTAGCTGACGATGGTTTATTGATGGTGGGTTGGGTCTTGACTTGGTTTTTTACTATAACTGGTTTTGGAACTGATATCTGTCTCTTAACCGGGGACGGTTTCGGTTGTACCGGTTTAGGAGTACTTTTGGGAACAGGGATTGGTTGCGGCTTATTAACGACTTTATTCACAGGAACCGGAATATTAACTGGCTTAGGCTTGACCTTTGAGATCTTACCTGACCTCCTTTGGCTGGTTTTTTGCTTATTATATTTTCTTCCCTTACCTTTAGTTTTCTTCACCACTTGTTTGTTTGTCTTTGGCGTTTGCTTAACCTTCTTGGGGGCAGGATCAACCCCTGGTTTAGGCGGTTCAACCGCTGTTTTAACCTTATCCACTGGTCTTGGATGTGGTTTAGCAGGAGATGGCTTGGGAGGTTCCTGTTGTTTCGGTATCTGTCTTCTCAACACTATCTTTACCGGTACTCGCGAAATTGCCGGTTGATTTTGATAGGGTATTTGGGCTAATACTACTGAGGCGGCAATGTGCATTATCACCGATATAATCAACATTGGTTTAATGATACTTGTATGCCGTGTAGATTCCTCGATTTTGATACTATGGTACATAGTCACAACCATTCAAAGCAATGGAAATAAACACCTGTATGCAATATTTATACCATATTCAGCCGTGAGTATGCTAAAACGATCAGGATTCACACCGGACAACAACTAAAATCAGCAGCAAGTAATTATGAATACTCAATAATATAATTATTCTGTTTAAAAATTTTAAGCCAACAGAATCACGGTTTAGGAGATGAATCTGCTGGCTTAAAGTTTTGTTTTTTTAACTAATGCGGTTTCTTACAAATAACAAGGATAATTAGCATGCAAGATGGTACCTGTTTAAAGCTAAATATTGAGTCATTTCACTTAACCACATGTCATGTAATGTGGCATTTGCCGCACTTAGAGCTGCTTAGCTGCTGCAAAGTAATTACTTATCCTGAGTTAATTTTTTGGATCAATAACCATACATAGTGTCTACAGATGAATGCCTATTTGCAGTAAAAACCATAGCTATTTGATAGTAAAAATATTATATACCAATGCGCTCTAGGCAGTCTGATCATCGGCAACTTGCTCATGCCACTTACCGTCTTCCCCTTTGCATATTACCTGATCCGCATTCTCAATTGTACCATTGGCCAATAAAACCTCGGTTTTCGTGGTACGGCACTGCATCCCTGATGGCTGCATAATCATCGGACCGGGGCTGGCAATCACTTTATTCGTGTTACCACACTGTAATCCCCTCACATCATGAGACATAGCATTACTCCCCGAACACCAAGCCATAGGAGCTACAGAACGGGTATTATCTAACATATGAGCAATATTGGATTGATCTTGTGCCGTCAAATGACGTGCTATAAAGCCCCCAATCACAGCACCGACTATGGCACCTGCTATTACACAACGTGGTTTACCATCACAAGCAGCGTAACCAGCAGCACTGCCTACAGCCAAACCTTGTTTGATTCCTGCACGCCGTTTAGCTCTAGTCTCCATGTTAGCACAACCTACCAGCGTTGCGGTAAACACACTAACAACTAATACTATAACTAATTTCTTCATGTAATCCTGCCTTACCATATCATAACGCTCTATTGTATATACCAATTAAGATAATGGTATTGGATCTTGCTATTGCAAACCCATTGGCTATTATTAACATGTTTAGAACCTCCTAATGCGAACTCCAGGTTCGCATTAAGGATTGTTTTTTCAGGATCTTTAGTGGCTAAGCGCCCCTTAAGTCCTTAATCATTGTCATATATACGAGTAAATTCTACCCTACGGTTACGGCTGCGACAATAATCGCTGTCATCATCGCATACTGGTTCGCTATAACTTGCGCCTCGAATCTGGATCACGCCTGCGCGCACCCCATGTTCTTCTAACCAGTCACGAACCGCCGCGGCCCGGTCATAAGACAGGCTCTTATTGTAGTCATATGAACCCACATTATCGGTGTGACCGGTGATTTGAATCGCAATCCCGGGCTCCAAGTCCGCTAGAGCATCCGCAATAATTTCCAATCCCCTAGACGGTATTACTGTTGCTGAATCAGTTTCAAACTCAATAAACGATCCAAATCCAGCGCGCTGTAAACCCGAAAGAGTTTTAGTCCTTGGTATTCCAATACCTAGGCGGCGCCTAACCTCACCTACCGACGGATCATCTAGTATTTCCATAGGTTTCCCAGCTGCTGGAGTTCTTGACCCTACTTTCCGTGCTGGTACAACATCTGCTCCAGGATCATCGTATCCATCCGGACTAATGGCCCAACTTGGGCTGGCTCCGATAAGCGTACTAAGCACTAAGCCAAGCGTTAGAGCAAACGATACGTAACGTTGCATAAGTTAACCTCAATTATGACTAAATTTTTAAAATCAGGGTTATAACTATATTGAAGTTTTGGTTTTACCAAACTA
>JXSN01000225.1 GCA_001276605.1 Achromatium sp. WMS2 | reverse complement strand
GGTGGTCGTGCGGGGGTTGCTGGAGGTTTAAAGTGTCAATCATGCGTTGAAAACGCTCGCGATCTTCGGCACGGTCTATGGCATCGGGGCTGGTACCCACGAATGGAGCACCTGCAGCCGCTAATTCACGGGCCAATTTTAATGGAGTTTGACCTCCATATTGTACTATTACTCCATGCGGCTGTTCTATTTTAATAATTTCTAATACGTCTTCGAGAGTTAGAGGCTCAAAATAAAGACGATCCGAGGTGTCGTAATCGGTGGATACGGTTTCGGGGTTGCAGTTAATCATGATGGTTTCGAAACCGTCTTCACGTAAGGCCAGGGCTGCGTGGACGCAACAATAATCGAATTCTATACCTTGACCAATGCGGTTAGGGCCACCGCCTAGGACTATTATTTTTTTATTGGAGCTGGGGTTGGCTTCACATTCTTGTTCGTATGTGGAATATAGGTACGCGGTGGAGGCAGTAAATTCAGCAGCGCATGTGTCTACGCGCTTAAATACTGGGTGAATACCTAGTTGCCAGCGTAATTCGCGCAATTCGTGTTCGGTGCTACCAGTTAATTGGGCTAAGCGCTTATCAGAAAATCCTTTACGTTTGAGGTAGCGTAGTCTATCAGCTTCCAGGGAACTAAGGTTTTGAGTACGAACCTGAGCTTCAATTTGAACTAGTTCTTCGATTTGTGCTAAAAACCAAGGATCGATGTTGCTGGCATTGTGTACTGTTTCCAGTTTTAGGCCATGGCGAAAGGCGTCGGCTATGTACCAGAGGCGCTTAGAGCTAGGCTGGCGCAATTCGCGTAGAAGGCGCCCAGAAATGTCATCCTCGATGTTGGGGTTTAGCTGTTCGTCTAGACCGTAACTGTCAACTTCCAGGCCACGCAAGGCTTTTTGTAGGGATTCTTGAAAAGTACGGCCAATAGCCATAACTTCTCCAACCGATTTCATTTGGGTGGTTAGTATAGGGTCAGCTTGCGGAAACTTTTCAAATGCGAAGCGTGGAATTTTGGTTACTATGTAGTCAATTGTGGGTTCAAAAGATACTGGTGTAAGTCCACCGGTTATCTCATTGCTCAGTTCGTCTAGGGTGTAGCCAACAGCCAGTTTGGCGGCTACTTTGGCAATGGGAAAGCCGGTGGCTTTGGATGCTAGGGCTGAAGATCTGGATACCCTGGGGTTCATTTCGATAATAATTAGGCGGCCGGTTTCAGGATTTACCGCAAATTGTACGTTGGAACCTCCGGTATCGACGCCTATTTCCCTAAGGACTGCTAGGGAGGCGTTACGCATTATTTGGTATTCTTTATCAGTCAAGGTTTGGGCAGGGGCTACAGTGATGGAATCTCCGGTGTGAATGCCCACAGGATCGAAATTTTCTATGGAGCAGACTATGATACAGTTATCTTTGCGATCGCGTACCACCTCCATTTCGAATTCTTTCCAGCCTAAAATGGATTCTTCTATGAGTAATTCTCTGGTTGGCGAGGCATCCAGGCCGCGTTCGCATATTTCTATAAATTCTTCATGATTATAGGCAATGCCACCGCCACTGCCGCCCAGGGTAAAGGATGGTCTGATAATTACAGGAAAACCAAGTGGTATTTGGACTTGTTGGGCTTCTTCTAGGTTGTGGGCTACCGCTGAACGGGGCATATCTAGACCAATGCGGTGCATGGCTTGACGAAACAGGTCCCGGTCTTCAGCTTTGTCGATGGCCTCTTTTGAGGCTCCAATTAGTTCTACTGTGAATTTTTGCAAGATTCCTTCGCGAACTAGGTCTAGGGCCGTATTAAGTGCTGTTTGACCACCCATGGTTGGCAATAGAGCATCAGGGCGTTCTTGCTCAATGACGCGAGCTAGGGTTTGCCAGTTGATTGGCTCTATGTATATGGCATCGGCCATATCCGGATCAGTCATTATAGTTGCTGGATTTGAGTTTACTAGGATTACTCGAAATCCTTCTTCGCGTAAGGCTTTGCAAGCTTGAGCACCGGAGTAGTCAAATTCGCAGGCCTGGCCAATAATGATAGGACCTGCACCTATTATGAGGATACTTTTTAAGTCAGTGCGCTTAGGCATATTCTTATTATATTTGAGTTAACGGCGCTAATGTGTGCTTAAGTCGGTTACGGCTGGTATTTGGTTAATAGTCCTAGACCGGGGTGTGGGCGGGGAACGGCGGGTGCGATTTTTCCTGGTTTTGGATATTATTTGAATAGCATCGGCCGAGTTTTCCTCTTCCTGGTCACTGGGTGTTTTGGTTAGTTCAGAGGGTGTGGTTTGAGATGTACTAGTTGCTACATTGGTGGCGGCTTTTGGCATGTAGACCAGGGCGGTTTTGAGTACTTCATCGATCCAGCGTACTGGGGTGATATTGAGGTTACCTTTGATGTTATCTGATATTTCTGCTAAATCGCGAACGTTCTCTTGAGGGATGAGAACAGTTTCAATGCCTCCACGATGGGCAGCTAGGAGTTTTTCTTTGAGGCCGCCAATGGGTAGAACTTCACCTCTTAGGGTGATTTCACCAGTCATGGCCACGGTGGCGCGGACTGCTACGTTGCTTAGGGCTGAAACTAGGGCGGTACACATAGCTACACCGGCACTGGGACCGTCTTTGGGGGTTGCCCCTTCGGGAACATGTATGTGGATATCATGTTTTTGGTAAAAATCTGTAGCTATGTTAAGATTAGCGGCGCGGCTACGTACTACCGTCATAGCGGCTTGGATGGATTCTTGCATGACATCGCCGAGTTGTCCGGTATAAGATAATTTGCCTTTACCGGGGACCAAGGCGGCTTCGATTCTTAGCAGCTCCCCTCCTACTTCGGTCCAGGCTAGACCGGTGACTTGGCCTACTTGGTCGTGTTCGTCGGCTTTTCCGTATCTAAAGCGTTTGACGCCTAAGTATTTTTCTAGATCTGCGGGTTGTATGGTAATGCAGTTGGTGCTGTTGGTTTTATTGAGTAATATTTCTTTGACTATTTTGCGGCAAATTTTGGATATTTCGCGCTCTAAGTTACGTACGCCGGCTTCCCTTGTGTAGTGGCGTATTATTTCGAGGATAGTTGATTGTTCGATAGCTAATTCTTGATCTTTAAGCCCGTTATTTTGTTTTTGTTTAGGTATGAGGTAGCGTTCGGCTATGAGTGTTTTTTCGTCCTCGGTGTAACCTGGAATGCGAA
>JXSN01000224.1 GCA_001276605.1 Achromatium sp. WMS2 | reverse complement strand
TACATCCTGGAATAACGTAGTACCAGCCATAGCCAAGCTAAAGACTACCAACAATTTGACTCCGGAATCCATATTAGACTTAAATCCAGAGGTTTTAGCCAACTGGATACGTCCTGCGGGTTATTGCAATATTAAAAGCCATCGCCTTCACAACTTGTGCCGCTTCATAATTGCCAACGGTGAGAGGCCACAACGGGTAGCGATTTCTAATTTTTATGATGAAGAGACAGGTAAGGGATGCAAACCGTTAACTCAATCTCTAGCGGAAGGCTTAGCAAGGTATTTTCATGATGCTAACAGCTTTATCGGTAATAAATTTGAGGTATTGCCACGACAAGGGCTGATTGCTATTGAAAATGAATGCAGTATTGCTGGTGAAAGTACTTTTTCCTGTACTCATTCGGAGTTGGTGGCTAAATCGGATATTCTTATTACCGGCAGTTGGAATCATAGCGGTGGATTAACGGTGAAGGCTATTTTATTTAATTCAAATGGTAGCACCCGGCAATTGGCCGTTGAGCAAGCAACTGTGGATTTGCAATCACTGTCTGGAGCTCACCTGAATTGTTGGCAGGGTGCTGTTAAGCCTATTGGGCTTACCAATTCGCCTGGTGAATCTCAGACGCCGCCGCCTGTGGAAACAGATTGGTTGACTAAGTTTAGGGCTGAGGCTAAAGCGGAGCAGGCGAAGTGGGATCAGTGGCAGACGAGAATGCAGCAGGATTTTGATCAGGTTAAGGCGTTTGTGCGTGAAAGCCCGGGTGCTGTTGCTTATCACCGTAAGGCTTGGCAGGAATTTTTGGCTCGTTATCCAGTGCAGACCAATAATCCGTATTCTCAAGCAGATGATGATATGCGTGCTGAAGCTGAGCGTTATCAAACCGTAACCCCTGCTGTTACCTTTGAGGTTCGTGGGCATTATCATATACATCCTGATGGCACGGTGACGGATACTCGTACTGGTTTGATGTGGAAGCGTTGTGCGGAAGGGCAAACCTGGACTGGCACTACTTGTTCTGGAACTCTTACAGAAGATACTGCTAGGAATTGGGATCAGATTATGCCCAATGGCCAGCAAAAATCCTGGCCTAGCTTTGCGGGGTATAGTGATTGGCGGGTGCCAACCAGAGAGGAATTGCGGACCTTGGTCTATTGCAGTAGTGGTAAACCGCAAACTTGGAATGATACTGGTAACTCGTGTGATGGTAATTACGAGCGACCAACTATTGATCAAGTGGTTTTTCCCAATGTTCCTGGAGGAGGGAGTGAGTCTGTTTTTTGGTCGGCATCTGCGTATGCTTCCGACTCTAGTAGCGCGTGGGGCCTGGTTTTCAGGTACGGCTACGACGGTTGGTATGATAGGTCTGTTGCCCTACAGGTCCGCCTTGTGCGGGTTGGTAGGGTGCAATAACCAACGGGCATTGCACCAATAACTCTCCATTGATGGTAGGACCTCACCCCCTGCCCCCTCTCCATTGATGGCGAGGGGGTGATACGTCATTCCGGCATGGATTGCCGGAATCCAGAGGCCAGGGATGGCAACGTAGCAATTTTAGTACGCGATGCATACCCTACCTGACTATCAAGCACTTTTACATTAACACACTAATCGGTGCATAATAGGAAGGTTATCATATTAATACACCACAACGAACAAAATTATTCACCACCCATCACCACTACACTAATATCAACTATATGCATTACCTTGATAATAAAAAACAAATTTCTTGGCTATTATGCCTAATGCTACTAGTTAGTACACCGGTTACAGCTAAATTTCGCGCCCTGTTAATAGGTATTGATTACAATGGTGCTAATCCTTACTTAAACGTGCTAAGCGGTGCGCAGCAGGATGTGGCTGCGTTACATGGCTATCTTACCCAAGATTTAGGCGTTCCTGCTACCAGTATTCATACTTTACAGAATGCGCAAGCCACTCGTGCGGGTATTATTGCAGAAATAGAACACTGGTTACTTGCGAGTAAGCAAGGTGATACTGTGTTGTTTTTCTATTCTGGACACGGGCTGACGGTTCCGGATCCTTTTGCCAATCAAACCGCTGATCCAGTTAAGCGACCGGGGCAGACCACTACTAATATGTGGCTTAATTCAACGCCAAGCACTGAACTTGCTGAAGCCTTTGTTCCCTATGATACGCAAATAGATATTGATCATCAAGCTGTGCAAGGGCTAATTTTGGATACCGAATTTCAAACCCTATTAACGCAATTTCAGGGACGCAATGTTATTTTATGGCTAGATATGTGTCATTCTAGCGGCGTAACTAAGGGGATTGCATCTCCGTCCATACGCAACAAAAGTGTTCGCTTACCCTGGGCTGTCACTGCTACTAAAGTTCTAACCAATCCAGCCTTAATCAAAAGTATTGATATTGCCGATGATACTTCCCAAACGCTACATTCATCTAAGTATTCACAGCACCCTTCTGGTTGGAATCCACCTTATATATTATTTGCGGCTACTCAGCACTATCTTAGTGCTTATGATAAAAGTTCTGGAGGTTTTTTTACTCAAACAATGTTGCAATTATTACGTGCTAATGTGCAGGCTAACTATACCAACCGTCAGGTGTTAAATTACGTCCGCAAACACTTGGGCGTGCCCCTTGAGCAACAGGATCCATTATTTTATGGGCCTACCGGTGCATTGGATCAGCCATTTCCATTGTTAGCCTTGCGTCATTATTCAGAACATGCTGATGTTCCTACTGAATTAGCTAAACCAACACCCTTAATCTATCAACCGCTACGTATCGATATGCGTAATCACGATCATTTATGTAGCCGTATCGCGTCTACTATAGCACAAAGTCCCGATATGCAGCTTGATGCTAATAATCCTGATTTATTAATTAATTGTAATAACCATAACG
The DNA here is from genome assembly GCA_001276605.1 of Achromatium sp. WMS2. Taxonomy (GTDB): domain Bacteria; phylum Pseudomonadota; class Gammaproteobacteria; order Chromatiales; family Chromatiaceae; genus WMS2. Next base: position 303 of record JXSN01000224.1, on the reverse strand, counting down.
TTATTTTGTATGATCCGACTGGTTATACCTTATACAGCCTACCACTGCAATTAAAACCAGTATTGGCAGAACTTTTGCACCAGGTATTACATAAGCAATTAGAAAAACTACATAATCCCGTTGCCCCATTTCAGGTACAGATGTGGATAGATGAGCCCGGTAAAACCAAATTTAATCAGAATGCTAAAATTACTTTGTATTATCAAGCTAATAATCTTCCAGTAGCTACCGCTTATTTAACGTTGTTTAATCTATCTCCAGATGGTAGTCTATCTGTAATCTATCCTCAACTTGCTTATAATA
>JXSN01000223.1 GCA_001276605.1 Achromatium sp. WMS2 | reverse complement strand
GCATTTTGTGTTTGGGTCAAGTATTCAAATTTTAATGGCAAGTAAATACTAAACTCCAATATGCGCAATAGTACAACTAACAAGGTAATTAATGATAATATTTCTGAGATATGTCTTTGCCAGTGCAGTCGCCACATCCGTAAGCCGGTTAGGATTAGTAATCCGATGCTGGAAGTCATGAACCAAGGCACTGAGGTAGTAAAATTGCCTAGGTATTGGGTAACAGGTGAACTAAGCACGAGAATTAAGGCTAAACTGGCAACACCCCAATATAGTATTGATATGCTTGTGTATAACCAACGTAGACTGTGATTGCCGAGTAAGTAAGTTTTCTCGATAATAGTTGAGTAAATCAGGCTCGTTATTAACAGCAGAAATGGTAACATTGGTAAAAAATAACGTACTGGTAGCCGGCCTTTGAACCAGTACAATGGGAGATTAACTAGAATAGCTATACTGGCAAATTGCATTAATTTTGGATTTTTATCGCATGTATATAATCTAATTTTATTGTTAAATAGCATAAATAGAAATAAGGAAAATGGGGCGCCAGCGGCCATGATTTGTAATGGGTAGGTGAGCACGTGTTTTAGGTAACGTGCGGTACTGGTATGGCTGCCACGGCTTAGTATCTCTTGCGCTAAATTGTGCCATAGGGCTGGCCAACCTACATACATGGCTAAAGACCATATCCATAAACTTAACATCAAAAGTATGCTGGCTAAAGCAATTAGGTGGCCAGGATTTAGCAGCTCCTTGATGCGGTGTTGGCTAATGAGATACCCGGTTATAGTTAGGTAGAAAAATACTACTGCTGGTTCACGCTTAGTGAGATAAGCTAGCATGATAATGCTCAAGGGGATTAACCATAATTTTAAGCCACGTTGTTGTGCTTGATCCAGCAGCCACCAACTCCATAAGCCTGCGGTTACCAGGCAGGCAAAGGTTACATCTATCTCGGCTAACCTGCCTTTTTCCAATATTTCAGGGCTTAGTAGTGTACTAATACCCCAAAATATTGAACCCTGGATACCAAGACGTTGCCAACTGGTAGTAACTAAAAATATGCTTAGTAACCAAATACTAAATACAGATGGTAAGCGTGCGGTCCAGGCATTCACCGTGCCGAATGGGGCACTAAAAATGCATATTAGCCAATTAAAGAGAGGGGGTTTGCTGAGATAAATTTGGTCAGCGTGAACTGGTACCAAATAATTTCCCGTAGCCAACATATTGGCTGCAATTAGGGCCCGCCGTGGTTCTTCTAGGTAAAGAGGTAAATAGTCAAGAAATGGGAGGTAACTAATAGCAGCTATTACGGTTATGCCGGTAATTAGGATAATTGGCAATAATTTATTATTTTTAATTAGACGGTTACCCATTGCAAGCTGTACAGATCTAAGCGACGGTCTCTAAAGTTACGTACGCTGCCGTGTACGCGCAGCTCCTTAAGTAGTTCTAAATCTAAGTCGGCAACCAGGGTCATCTCCGTATTGGGGGTGGCTTCGGCTGCGGTGGCGTCGTGTGGAAAGGCAAAGTCAGATGGGGTAAAAATTGCGGCCTGTGAATATTGGATATCCATGTTTTCTACGTTAGGTAAGTTACCCACGCTACCAGTTATTACCACATAGCATTCATTTTCTATGGCGCGGGCTTGGGCACAACGTCTTACCCTCAAGTATGCATTTTTGGTGTCAGTCCAATAGGGTACGAACAGGATAGTCATGCCTTGATCAGCTAAAATACGCGGTAATTCTGGAAATTCTACGTCGTAACAGATTAATATGCCAACTCTGCCCACGTCAGTATCAAATACGCGTAGAGCATCGCCACCTTTAAGTCCCCAATAGGCAGCTTCATCGGGTGTAATATGCAATTTATACTGATTTTCCCAGGTTCCGTCACGTCGACACAAGTAAGAAACATTGCGTAACACGTGCCCTTTATATTCTGGTAAGCTACCAGCAACTATATTAATGTTGTAGGCCAAAGCTAAGCGTACTAGTTCCTCACGCAATTGATCGCTAAAATCAGCAAGTTCTCTAATTGCTTGGGCGGGATTGCCTTGATCAAATTGGGCCATGAGGGGGACACTGAAAAATTCTGGAAATAGTATAAAATCTGCGTTGTATCCAGAGACGGCATCGACAAAAAACTCTACTTGTTGGCGTAATTCTTCAAAGGAGCGTACTTGGCGCATTTGCCACTGTACGGCTCCTACGCGTACTACGGTTTTGGCGGCTCCTATGAGTTTTTCTTTGCCTTCGTAGTGGATATTAATCCATTCTAGTAATGTGGCATAAGCGCGCGATTCGTGATCATCTGGTTCATAATTGTTAATGATTTTACGGGCATGAAAATCGTTAGCCAGTTGAAAACTTAGTACTGGATCATATACTTCTTTGTTTTTAACTAAATCTATGTATTGACTTGGGCTCATTTGCTGGGAGTATTTTTTATAACCTGGAATACGGCCTCCAGCAACTATTGCACGCAAATTTAGACGTTCACACAGTTCCTTACGGGCATCATAGAGACGCCGTCCCAAACGTAGTTCCCTGTATCCTGGGTGCACAAATATATCTACACCGTATAGGGTATCGCCGTTGGGATCGTGGGTAGTTAGGTAACCATTACCTGTAATTTCTTTATATGTATGTTTGTCACCGTAACGAGAATAGTCAACTATCAGGCTAATTGCCGCGGCTACCACCTTGCCATTATCTTCGATACAGATTTGGCCTTCGGGAAAGCGTGCTATTTGAGAACTAAATTGTTCCTTAGTCCATGCACCACCTAGGCTAGGGTACACGGCGTCCATGATTTCTTGGATATCTTGGTAGTCAGATAATCTGGAATTACGCAGAATTAGGCGGTGACTTAATAATTGGCGTTGTTTACGTTTAGCTAGTCTGGACCTAGCCTTGATTCTGGGTAGTTTAGGTTTGGGGGTAATTTTGGGTAGCTCTTTTTCATTCATAAGTTGCGTTGTCTATAATTACCGCTTTTAAATTAGAATTAAACAAGTAAATAAAATTTAGGATCTATCTAGGGTTAGTAGGTCTTTTTTTAGGCAATTAATTGTACTGGTTATAAGTAAAGCAGGTAGTCAACTTACTATCAAGTATGGCTGTTAAATATATGGAAAGAGACAAAAATATAGGATGTGCCGTAGAATTAAGCACACCCTATAATAGGTAGAACTAGTTGCCTA
>JXSN01000222.1 GCA_001276605.1 Achromatium sp. WMS2 | reverse complement strand
CTAAATCTGTAAATACAACAGCTAACATTATTACCAGAAATAGGTACACAAGTGATGGCATGGACAGGTCTCGAGAGTAACTAATTTGGAGGATTTAGAGCTTTTATAACCAACGTGTTACCTGGTAACCGTGCGATATCTAGTTATAAAATTACACCGTATACACTCAAGCTAATCAAGCTATTTATGCTGTCTAATCATAGTTGAAGTATTTAGCACAAAATTTCATATATATTGTAAAGCAGTTAATATGGCCTGATCACTAGCACCTTTTGCAACCCTAATACTCTGAAATCCAAGGCTTAATGCTTGTTGCTGTAAACGCTGGCTAATAACAATTAGTGGAGTATGCAGCAGTTTATTTTGACCTTCATTCCCCAATAGTTGCCATAAATTTTGTAGTATTTCACCACTGGTAACGGTTACTACCTGTATCTGTTGGTCCCACGTACTTACTAGCCCGCTGGTGTCAATTTGCGGTATACTACGTTGATAGACTTCGGCTATAGCTACCGTAGCTCCACGTTTGGTCAGTATCTCTGACAATAAACCACGGCCACCAATGCCACGAATTATCAAAATGCGCCAGTTACACGGATTGTTTAGCTCTGGTAACTCTAACAGGCCTTCGCTATCATGGCGATTAGGAACCAGATCCGGTTCTCGTCCCAAAATGGTGCGTATTGTTGCAGCAGTGGCATTGCCTATAGCGGCAATCAGAGGTTTATTGAGTGTGTCTATGCCATTATTACTGGGTATTGATGCAAGCAACTCGTACGCAAACGACACCGCATTAGCACTAGTGTATATTGTTAGATCCCATGTTTGACGCAAGAGCGCAACGGCAGATTGAGGGGTCGCTATAGACTCAATGGCCATGGCCGGCAATAGCACAGGGCGCCCGCCATAGGCTTGAATAAGTTGTACTAACCCATGCGCCTGATGAATTGGGCGCGTGATGAGCACGCCCAAACCATGAATATCACCGATATGATTAGGCATCAATTCCTGATATTTAATATATCTTTAGCCCCTAGTTCTAATAACTCTCGGGCCAATTTAGCGCCTAAAGCTTCTGCCTGACTGAAAGCCGCAGTGCCCTCAACCCTTAAAACATGGCTACCATTAGGTGTTCCTACCAAACCACGTAAATATAGCTTATTATCAGCTTTGGCGGCATAACCAGCTATGGGCATATGACAACCACCCTGTAAATGTTGATTTATGGCACGTTCTGCTTTTACACAGTGGGTAGTCTCAGTATCAGCCAACGGTGCAATCATGGCATTGGTAAACATGTCCTTAACCTTACATTCAATACCAATAGCACCTTGACCTATGGCCGGTAGGATTTGCTCTGGTGATAAAATCTCTCGTATGCGTTCTGAAGCCCCTAAACGTTTTAATCCAGCGCAGGCTAAGATTATTGCATCATACTTGTCTTCGTCCAGACGTAATAACCTGGTGCCGATATTGCCGCGTAGCGCCGTTATTTTCAAATCGGGGCGTAACGCACGCAGCTGGCATTCCCTGCGTAAACTGGAAGTACCAACCACCCCTCCTTTGGGAATTTCACTTAATGTACTATATTTATTAGATACAAATGCATCGTACGGATCTTCACGTGCCAATATTACCGGAATATGCAGGCTACCAGGAAGTTCTATAGGTACATCTTTCATGGAATGTACGGCAATATCAACTTTGCCATCTAGTATTCCTTGTTCTAACTCTTTGACAAATAATCCTTTGCCACCAACTTCGGCAAGTGGTGCCTCTAACATTTTGTCGCCCTGGGTGCTCATACCAATAATTTGCACTTCTAGGCCTGGTTGGAGCTTGCGCAGTCGAGTCGCCACGTACTCTGTTTGCCATAGGGCCAGGGGTGATTTGCGGGTTGCGATACGTAAGGTTAATCCGGCCATGGGGAGTTTGGTGTATCCTTAATTTATGGGATGCTGCCATAGCCAATATCCTAAAGGTTATGGCAGCTTAGACTTCAGGGCGTTGTACTGGTATTAGTCCCCAGCTGATCACGCAGCGTTTTGCGCGCTAAATCTATGGGGATGATAATACTGGCTAAAATTAGCACAGCTAACCACTCACCAAGGGTCAAACCCACGGTGCGTAATACCTCGCCCCCCACGTAGGTAAAGACGATTTGTACCGTAAAAATAATGCCAAGCACTGGCAGAAACCCTGTATTGTCGAGTATATTTTCAAATAGGTTCCGCCGGTCCGTGCGAGCATTGAAAGTGTTAAAAGCGTTAATAAACACAAAAAAGGCAAAAAACGCGGTAAGAAATGCCTCGGGTCGAAATAGATTGTGTATCGAATGCGAGGTTAAAAACAAGAGGCTAATTGCAGCCACAATGGGACCATTGACCAAAATAGAGGACCACATATCCTTGGTTATGATTGGTTCATTTCGAGGTATGGGTGGCTCTTGCATATAACGCTCAAGTGCAGCCTCACCAGACATGGCTAGACCGGCCAAAGTATCCATGATGATATTAATCCACAACAATTGGATTACGGTTAAGGGCAAGTCAAACCCAAAAAACGGCCCCAAAAATGCCACAAGTATTGCAGCCACGTTTACCGTCAATTGAAATACCAGGAATTTGCGAATTGATTTAAACAGGGTGCGCCCGTAGAGGATGGCACGAGTTATGGAGGAGAAGTTATCGTCTAAGATCACAATATCTCCAGCTTCTTTGGCAACCTCAGTGCCACTACCCATAGCAAATCCTACATCGGCTAATTTCAGAGCTGCGGCGTCGTTCACTCCGTCCCCTGTCATACCAACTACAGCACCTAATTCTTGACCAATCCGCACTAGGCGGCTTTTGGTATGTGGATAGGCCCTAGCAACTACTCGCAATCTGGGGAAGATCTCCTTCAGCTCGGCGTCAGTTCGGTCTTCGATCTCAGTTGAGGTCAATACCAACGCGTCAGGCCGCTCAATCAATCCCACATCTTTGGCAATAGCATGGGCAGTCTCCTTGCGATCGCCAGTAATCATAACCACTTGGATCCCGGCTTGTTGGGCCTTTAACACCGCTGGTTTAGATTCAGCACGCAACTCATCGCGCAAACCCACTATGCCAACCAAAGTTAACCCATTGGGCAACAGCTTAGTTTCAGGATCAACTGATTGTTGACTGGTTGCAATTGCAATTAATCGCATGGATCGGTTGGCCATGGTATCTAGAGTAACATTTATAGCACTTTGATCATCTAAGATTTGACTTACACCGTTATTATCC
>JXSN01000221.1 GCA_001276605.1 Achromatium sp. WMS2 | reverse complement strand
GAGCAAAAAGAACGCTAAAAATGTTATGCTAATAAATAGTATTCCGTATTTAACTGCCCTGGTACTTTGTTGGTATATATCTATCTGGTGCCATGCGTAAATGGTTTTATGGCCTAATTTTTGCTATAAAATTTTTAGGCTTGTACGGGATGTTATACCTAATCCTACTGTCTGAGGATAATGCCCTCTTGATGGGTAGTTTGCTTATATTTGTAGTGTTAGCCATGGTAATGCTGGTAACCCGGAATACCGATTGGTATGCCCTGGGTGAAAATATGGAGAGTAAACTTAAAGTAAGCAATTATGAACAGTCTGAAGAGAATAATGACAAAACTTCATAATTACTTTAGAAATTTAACTCGATTCAAGATAAATAGTTGCAATTATGTTACTGTTATGGTCATAGGGAGGGTATAATTGCTTAGTACCAAAGTTATACCATATGATATGAGAATATAGCCCATGTTTACTGGAATTATTCAATCAGTGGGTCGTATCGAGCGCTTAGAACCTAGAGACGGCGATATGTACGTTGTAGTAACCGTCACTAGTGATTTCAGTATCAATAGGGCTAGACTTGGCGATAGCATTGCCGTAAACGGCGTATGCCTTACGGTTGTTGACAAAAGTATTAACAGTTTTGCTGCCGATATTTCTAAAGAAAGTTTAGAAGTAACCACCTTAGGTAAGCTTGGCATTGGTAGCCGAGTAAATTTAGAACAGGCCTTGACCCTAAACACTCCCCTAGGTGGGCATCTAGTAAGTGGCCATGTGGACGGTCTCGGGCGCTTATTGAAGCGGCAGCCTGATGGCCGCTCAATACGGCTTCAATTCGATTTTCCACAGGCGTTAACACGCTACATTGCGGCTAAAGGCTCAATTTGCGTTGATGGTGTTAGTTTAACCGTTAATAAGGTAGAAAATACCAGATTTGAGATAAACATAGTGCCGCATACTTTGAAAGGGACAATTATCGACCAGTATCGAGAGGGACACCTAGTAAATTTAGAGGTAGATCTAATTGCACGGTATCTAGAGCGGTTAATGATCGCTAGGAGCGGGGCAACCAATTCCAATAATCCTAGCAATGTAGACCAAGCCTTTTTGGCCCGTTATGGATTTACGCCAGATTGATTACCCCAGAATATAAGTGTAATATCAACATATGAGCATACATACAGGTTACACAACCGCTTAACTTGTGTATAACCAATATTCCTGACTGTAAACATTAAGCATCCAGGCTGGGGGCCGCAGCCCCCGCAGCTTTTTGCTATCAAGATGTTACTAAATTGCGCATAGCACTGACTATTGCCAACAAACCGCTTTTACTTGGCACTTCCTATGAAAAACTCTACCGCTGCTTTAAGCTCCGCATCGGTACAATCCATACAAACTTTATCAATAATTTTTATTTTTACCTCATTTGCTTTTAAATGCTACATGGTCTTTTTTAAAGCTTATCTTCAAACGGTTCAATGCAGTACCTACTGTACTTTTATGCACACTTAATTTTTCGGCACGTTCACGCTGGTATACATCTGGATTTTGTTCAACATCCTATCCTAATGCACTTATATAAAAACATGAACAACTCAAGGTTATCTCCCAAAATAAATACTAACATTCTCAGTTATCGACGACTATTTTCCAATCCCCTATTGCACGTATTTTCTTGGTTATTAATATTTACCAATATCGTGCTAGGTGTATTACTTTATTTTCAATTTGATAAGCAATTAACTATTGCTTGGTCAGAACGTTATCAGGTACCGCTTAGGCATCTCACCCAGAAAATTGAATATGGCGTACAATTAGGTTTTTCTTTAGAAACCATGGGAAATTTACCTTTCTTATTAGCTAATACCGTGCAGCGTTACCCTGAATTATCCAGTATATCAGTAATTAATCATCATGGACTTACCGTATCTCACACTCCAAATTATCATGAACATCAAATAAATATGGATGATTTTTTGGCTAATGCTAATAACAAAGATAAAACTAGCGTAGTTGAAAATGTTCGTATTAATCATAGCCTCATTTGGGCCATAACCAATCCTTTTGGTAACACCATAGGTGCAGTCCTAATGGATTTACCAATCGCAGAATTGGATAGCATACTTGATACAGGCAAAATAAAGCTAACTATAGGCATTGTTGTTATATTGATCGTATTTTTACTTGTCGCGTCTATATTCTTCAAAGTTAGCTGTAACAATTTAGAACAAAACCTGGATACACTTAATTCTTGTGCAGATAAATTATTACTTGAGCAATCTCACATTGCAAAGTCAAATTTATCAGAAACGACAAATTGTTCTGCTGATTTAACACACTATTTAGAACTAGCGGAAAACTTTTCTACAGCTCATCCTAAGCAACGCCGTATACAATTAAAATACCTCAACAGTTTAGGTTTTCAAACACGTATTTTAATCGGCGCTATGGTACTACTGTTGCTATCGGCATTAGCTACAACCTCAGTAGGCTACTTAATTTTCCGCGACTTGTATTTACCAACTCTCTACAGCCAAAGTCAAATAATTGGCAAATCCCTTGCTGATATGGTTGGTGATATACATACCCACGGCATTCCGTTGGCAAACATGCGCGGTCTAAATGTAGTATTTGCAGATCTAATCAAACAATTTCCGCAAATAGCATCTATTGGATTATATAATAATTATAATAAATTAGTGCAATTCAGCAAACAGCCTGATACCGTAGATCCTCCTCAAACTTTATTAACAAATACTACGAAAAAATCCGGAGTAGTTATTATCCCAATTGTTGACGATATAGGAGCAATTGAATTGCGAAAAGTTCCACGCTTTTTTGCGGCCCGACTTATGGATATTGCACTGGATGTCATAGCATTGTTAATAGTTTCCATACTTATAGCTAGTGAGTTATTGGTATTTGTGGTGCGCTTTGTGGTCGCAGTGCCGCTAAATAATCTAGTAAGCGCTATGCAAGGTAAATCGTCTATCATTGAGCAAAAACACGGTACAGAGATACTTTTAGCAATTAATAACCTCGAATCTAAGATTCGTCAACTAGCTATTTTATTCAAGCCACATTCGAAAATTCATACAAATACAGTAACTGCCACCAATAAACCCCGCATTGTTAGTTCTCCCTTGCTATCCTACGTGCGGCCGCCGTTATTTCTAGTCGTATTTGCTGACTCCCTATCTATATCATTTTTTCCATTATATGTGAAAACAATGGCGCCAGAAATTAGCTGGTTACCTCCTAAAATGGTTTTAGGCTTA
>JXSN01000220.1 GCA_001276605.1 Achromatium sp. WMS2 | reverse complement strand
GTTGTACCCGCTTAGCTATGTAATTAGATGGCAAATGAGGAGTATTGGTAACATTGATTTGCTCTAACTTGCCTTCTATCAATTTAAACTGTAGTTGTTTTATATGGTTATCATAACCTAAAAACAAAGCACCTGAGTTAATATAGCCATTATCCACATACAATTTCGTTAGGCGGTAACGCAACTCCTCAATGTCAGCTGCTTCAAGCTGGCGATTAAAAAATGGTTGTGCTACGGCCTGCAATTGATCTTGAGAAAACACCGTACTGCCAACAAACTTGACTGATTGTATCGTAAAGTATCCAGATGGATCTCGAGGTGCAACACTACCTCCAACCACTGTCAAACTTGGTGCTGCTGTGACTGAATTACCGGCCAACACTATAGTAATTAGAGTTATCCAAAGATTAATCATATTTATAGTTTTTAAATGTCAAGGTAGCATTAGCACTGTATATGGTTAATACTACAAAGATCAAAAGCTGTATGCCCAAATCATTGTACGCCTAGTTTGTTACTAGTTATTTAAATATGATAGTAATACATAAAATGCCAAATAATCACATGATAATTATAATCTGCTACTCAATCGAAAGCCTAAACTTTTGATTCTTTAGCACAAATACAGTTGTATCCGTTTACTTTGGCAAGCCTTAGCTGTTGTTCTAAAAGATCAGTAAGATATGTTGGTGGTTTACCAAAAATACAGGGTGCGGTTATAACGCCGAAACTAGCTGTTATATGAATCGGAATCGGATGGTCTAGGCCTTCAATGCCTATCTTAGCAATAACCTGACGCAAGCGCTCGGCTAAGATGGTGGTATTTTCGTGGTTAGTATCTGGAAGTATACAGATGAACTTAGTGGCATCATAACGAGATATGATGTCAGTGGAGCGTTTTACAATCTGGCGTACCACAGCGCCAACATTTTTTAGACAAATATCGCTGAATCTTTGACCATAATTGCGCTTTAAGAGGTCAAAATGGTCAATGTCAAACATGAGGAGTGACAATGCAGAATTTGAGCGTGTAAGACGCAGATATTCTACTTTTAGGGCCTCATCAAAATAATGACGATTGCGCAGCCCCGTCAAGGCATCTATGGTATTATTGCTGGGTAGCACATTATGACTATGACTGTAGAGGTGTTTCATCTGGAGTGTGGTCATGGTTAACCATGCACCAAACACCGCAAAAATTGGAGTAACTAACCATGGTACGATTGAGAGGTAAAACCAAGCAATAGACGAAATACTCACTAGCATAACCACCAAAATTATCATGCCAGTATGCCTAGATAATAGCCGTTTCCACTGATTAATCCAGAGAGTTGTCAACAGTAAGATTAGGCTTAGGGTATACTTGAAACCCAATGAAAGATCGATAAATGCGGTTTTTGTGATTATACCGTTCAGCATACTGCTAATAGTTCCGGATAATGGGTATATCGATTCAAAAGAAGTGCGTCCAAAATCTTTATGCGCTGTAGTTACATCAGCAACTACCAATACGCCTCCATCCCATAAATCTATTAAGTTTGCGGCTAAATCATCGTCCTGCTGTGCAGCCAGTATCCTATCTAATGGTGTATGCTTCCAGGATTTATCCCAGGTATTGGGGTAAGGAATCCAGGCTCGACCTGCTTCATCAACACTGATATTTAACGGCCCATCATGCAATGGTAACATAACCTTATTCCCAGCATCGATCACAATATGATCAGGATTAAACTTAAGAGTTTGCGCAGCTAATGCCAAGGCTAGGCTTGGCACGTAGCCATCCTCCCACTGGAAAAACAGTGGTATCTTACGGTATACACCATCACTATCGGGACTACTTGCTATATGACCAAAATGTTTAGTATTACGTGCTAATTCCAAATATGGCAGTAAGAACGTGGTAGCTACTGGAATAGATCCAGCATTGTACACTTTTGGATGCCATAAACGCTCACGAATCAATTTTTTCTGTTCTTCATTCAGTGGTTTTCCAGAAAATGTAGTAACATGTGGATCTATGGGAACTACTGCCAGTATTAATTCAGGAACTTTACTAGCAGCAGCAGCCATAGCCGCATCTACATGCCGATCTTTAGGGTGGGCAAATAGGAGGTCCATACCAACCACTAATTGCCCATCACCTAATAGCGTTAGTAGATCAACAAAAGCTTGGCGCGAATCCACTGTAGTTCCCAGGCTGCGTTCGGCACTATCGCTGAGATCAATCGGGAAAATACGTGGACTTAAGTTTAAAGGCACAAATTGCAATCTAGTGCTTAAAGCCCAGTCAATAAATCCTCGCTCTATTGGTAACCATAAACCTCCTAGCCCGAACCATATGACTATAGAGAAAATTATAGCTGGTAGCCATACTTCGACCTTGAACCAATCAGTGATCGAAGCGAATGGTTTTAACATAGGTGTCGGAACCCTGGAAGCTGGTGGCATCGAATTTCCTATAGTCGTACATTCCCAACCCAAGAGGTCTAATACCGCCGGAATTGAGGGTTCTATACACCCCAGCTATAGGGATTCCCTTTTCCGGATCTTCACCTAGAGCAATTATCGCGGTTTTCATTCTAATCAGTTCGTCCAAAACTGCCGCTGAGTTGTTAGGTAGCAAGGTCAACTTGCGTTCCAGGTTTGCTAAAGGCTTAGCAGATACCACCACATGAATTTTTTCCTTGCCACTAGGTGGTGATACTCTGAATGTGTGGTCGTTAGCTGGCAATACAACAAGCTGGTTGGCAGCAACATTGTTCTGATACAAAACCTGCACTAAACCGTTAGTATCCTCGTACAAGACGTTAATTACTAGTGGTTGTTCAGGTATTATCATTACCTGAAATTGATCGCCATCGGCTAAGTGCAGTGTTCTATTAAACCGTAACGATTCCACCAAACCATCGTGTAGCTTGAGTACGGCCATTTTCCACCCGTAGCTGGCGGCTGCTTGTACCGGACAACTACCAACAGCCACAACTAATAGTAAAAATAGCAACTTATTGTATAATCGGTAGTTTATATACATATGTACCCCCATTGGTTGCATTATTGATTAGGTAGTTACTCCAAATTATTTTCCGTCTAAACTATGTATATTAGGACTTACGCAAAAGCCATTTTAAGTGACGGATTTCTGAGCTGCTGAACAAGATAATCATCCAAGAGACCGTGTTTGAGCTTATAAACCGTTTTACCTGTCTGAACCGCAAAATGTTTAAGCCGAACCCATACCAAAAAGGCGCAACCAACGTGATTACGTTGAATACGGGCATTGC
>JXSN01000219.1 GCA_001276605.1 Achromatium sp. WMS2 | reverse complement strand
TGAGAAAGTAGCCAATGCGTAATTTAAAGACTTTAAGCATATTGGCAATCATAACAATCATTACTATGCTTGCCGCCATGTACAACCAACCTGGTTCCATGAACTTATCTTCAGGCAAGTTAGGCTTACTCTTGCCAGAATTGGCTAACCAGCTAGACAAAGTTCATTCTGTAACATGTCGGTGTCGGCAACTATTACTATATTGGTAGCTTTCTTTGAAACTTTCAATTGTTCAGGCAATGGTGGAACAGCGGGCGACTGTTGGTTAGTATTGTCACTGGGTACTGCTTTGGGAGGCGGGCCGTCGGGAAAGGCTGTGGCTATCGACCCTGTAACCCTGGCAGCTAAAGTATAACTTTTGTTATCAGGGCGGAAGTTTCTTAGCATAGCCTGGAGATCTCTAGCAGTTTTAACCATGCTAGCATCCATTGTAGTAGCATATTCGGTAGTATAAACCAGTGGTATAAACTGGGTTTTAGCATCAGCATTTTTGCTAATAGCCCCGGCGCTAGCCAGGTTTAAACTACCCAGTTTGGCTGTAATCACATCAGAATTATCTATGAAGTCTTGAGGTAAATTTAGCCAGGGTAAGTATCTAGCGGCTGATATCCGTCCATTGTTTTGGTATTGCACCTGGCGAGCCAATTGTAGATCACCAACTACCTTTGAGGTATCTATTGTCACACCCCATGCCGCAGTCAACTTACTAAAGCTATCGGGTGGTGCGATAACAGCACTGCTACTATCCTCTGGTAAAGGATCTACAAAGGCTAAAATTCGGCCACCGCGGAGCACAAATTGGTCAATTGCGTAGTATGTGGATGCATCTAGGCCCAAAGGCTGAATCAGTAAGAGTACATCAATATCTTCGGGAATGCGATCTAATGTTTTATCTAAAGTGTGAACATCAAAGGCTTTTCGCATCTGTTCTATGGCTATCGGCGTTTCATTACCAGTTCGCATTGCCATCGAATTTTGATCTGCGGTTAAGTTTAGGGTATCAATCAATCCAATGACGGGTTTTTTGGGCCAGGCGACTTGATGCACCAATTTGGTCAAATCATATTCTAAAAATTCTTCACGGTCTGTGGTAAGAAAAGGGATAACAGCCCGTTCGTCGGTTGGCCCACTGGCAGCAATTCCAAAATAAAACTTAGTTTCGCCATCTGTCAGGGGTATACCCTGCAAACCATTGGCAACTGCTCTATCTTCAGCCTCGCTAAAGGGTTCAGGGTCGATTACCTCCAGATTTATTTTATTGCCAGCTAAGCGGGAATACTCATGTAGCAACTCTTCTACCCTTATGGCATAGGGGCCATACAGAGGAAGCCGCGTTGCTATTTGCTTAGAAACATACAACCGCACAGTAACTGGCTCTTGCAAGCGTTTTAGAATATTACGAGTACCGCTTGACAAGGTGTACAATCTATGCTGGGTTAGATCTAATCTAACTCCAACTAGGGTGCTTTCTAGTAAAGCATTTACAGAGACAAACAGCACTGCCCCTAAAACTAAGGCCGTGCTAGAGATCCATTTGGCATCAATCATGGTAATTAATCTTAATTAATCTGCTTTTTTCATTTCTATAATCACTACAGTGGCAAATAGCCAAAACGTGATTAGGGTTAAAAAATAGGTAAGATCCCGTAAATCTATCACACCTTTAGAAATGGCGTCAAAGTGGGTTAGAAAACTAAAAGAGGCAACCACCTGTACCAAGGAACTAGGTGCCCAAGTGCCAAATATATCCAACACTAATGGGAAACCACTTAGCACAAATAGTAAAGAGGCCACTGCTGACAATACAAAAGCAATAACCTGATTGCGAGTAAGAGCTGACATACAGCTGCCAATTGCGAGATACCCCCCTGCCATCAACAGGCTACCTAAAAATCCAGCTAATATTGCTCCATTGTCTGGACTACCCAGGAAATTTACAGTTAGCCATATGGGGGTCGTAAGGGCCAGTGATATGGCCGTAAAGGTCCAAGCGGCCAGGAATTTTGCTAAAGTTGCCTCAACAACCGTAATGGGAAGCGATAATAGCAACTCCAAGGTTCCAGAGCGCCGTTCCTCAGCCCACATACGCATGGCTAAAGCCGGAACCAAAAATAGGTATAGCCAAGGATGCCACTGAAAAAAGGTTTGTAAATCAGCTTGGTTGCGGCCAAAAAAATCCCCCAAATAAAATGTGAACAAACCAGCCAGCACCACGAATATTATTATGAACACATAGGCAATAGGGGTATTAAAATAGCCAGCTAATTCACGCTGGTATACAGCGCTGAGAGTAGAATAATTCATGCCGCTGTCCTTGTGGTTAGGGTACGAAATACTTCATCTAAATACCCACGTTCCACAGTGAGAGAACGCAATTTCCAATTATTATGACAAATAGACTTATTTATGTCTAATAACACATTCTGCCCTTTATTCGGATAAATTCGAAAGCTCTGACCGGATGTTGTGGCAAGCACTTCTAATTTAGCAATGCCAGAGATACCATTAAGAACTTTGACATCAATCTCCTTATCGTCTAGCTCCAAAACGATTGCCCCATAAGTTTTAGAGCGCGCCAGTAGTGATTGTGGAGTTTCATCAGCCAATAATCTACCATTACTAATTACTATGGCTCGGGTGCAAACCGCGTCTACTTCCTCAAGGATGTGAGTAGAAAGTATTATAACCTTATCCCTGGCCATAGAACTGATTAATTGGCGCACTTCGTACTTTTGATTGGGATCCAACCCATCAGTTGGTTCGTCAAGGATCAAAACCTTAGGATCGTGTAAAATAGCTTGAGCTAAACCTACACGCCGCTTAAATCCCTTGGATAAAGTTTCGATGGTCTTGTTTAGAACTGGTCCAAGATGTACCAAATCTACCACAGTTTTGATGCGCTTTAAACTTTCCCCACCCTTGTAACCGCGCACCGCTGAAGTAAATGCCAGAAACTCGGCCACAGTCATATCCACGTATAGGGGGGCTCCCTCTGGCAGATAACCTAAACTACGCTGTACCTCTAAAGGCTGATTTTGAATATCATAACCGTATACCCGGGCACTACCACTGCTTGGTCGCAAATAGCCAGTCAACATCTTCATGGTAGTAGATTTTCCAGCCCCGTTGGGTCCCAAAAAACCCAATACCTCTCCAGGTTGTACCTTGAAACTCAACCCATCAACTGCTATAGTTTGACCAAAGCGTCGAGTTAAATTTGTTACTTCAATCATAATTCCAAGTTATCTCCAGTAACTCAATTGCTAACAACCCTGTTGGGTTGGTTACATAATAAATTAAAAAGTTCCAAGATAACCATCCATGTC
>JXSN01000218.1 GCA_001276605.1 Achromatium sp. WMS2 | reverse complement strand
CGATGCAGATAGTAACGAGCAGCATGAACCTCACTTTTGGCTAAATTATCACGTAAATACAACATTCTATTGCGTGCATCTTCAGCATATCGGCTGTTGGGAAAACGACTCACCAATTCCGAAAAATCTTGAAATGCATCCTTAGCTGATCCTGGATCCCGTTGCGACACATCAGTTGGCAAATAGCGATCTATAAATCCAAGTTTGCGGTTGTAGTTAACCAAACCTCTTAGATAATAGGCATAATCCACGTGCTCTTCCTGAGGGTGTAGTTTAATGAAGCGATCGATAGCATCTATGGCCGAGTCATACTCCTCGGACTTATAGTAGGTATAAGCAACATCTAACTCAGCCTGCAACGCATAGGGTCCAGGATCAGCTAAGGATGCATTTCAAGATTTTTCGGAATTGGTGAGTCGTTTTCCCAACAGCCGATATGCTGAAGATGCACGCAATAGAATGTTGTATTTACGTGATAATTTAGCCAAAAGTGAGGTTCATGCTGCTCGTTACTATCTGCATCGCAAGGCTTATATTGCGGCTATTAATCGTGCCAAATATGTAATTGAAAATTACGCACGTACTACAGCGGTAAAGGAAGCTTTGGAGATCATGATAGCGGCTTATGGGGAGCTTGGATTGTCTGATTTACAAAAAGATACGCAGCGAGTGTTAGCCATGAATGAGGCCAAGGGGACGTTTGTGTCTAGTGTTCCGGAACCAGGGGAGGTAAGTTGGAGCCGCAGGGCATGGGATGTATTAGGTCTCGATAAAAACTAGGGTGATGTATAATTTTTAGTTACATGAGGTGCTTAAATGCACCTCTGATCTGATGCGTGTGATTAGATACTTGTAATGCAGATATCGGTGTTCACCTGCCAATATTTTGAGAACAAAACGTATTGAAATATAGATAAAAATATTCTCCAAAAGTACGACAGAATACTATGATATCCAAAAAAAATATAGTCTGAGGATACCCTTACTTGGCTTCCAGTCATTATCACGATATTTTCTGGTAAGTACCAAGCACAAGTAATTTAACAAAACGCAAGCACGAGATAGTTCCATGAGCCGTTATCTTAATCCCTACACTGACTTTGGTTTTAAAAAGCTCTTTGGCGAAGAGGCCAATAAGGATCTGTTACAGGATTTTTTAAACCAACTCCTGCCGCCGCATCATCAGATTGCGCAACTGGAATTCCGCACCATTGAGCAACTACCTGATATTGCCATCGAACGTCGGGCTTTCTTTGATATCCACTGTTTAAGCGCTACTGGTGAACGTTTTGTGGTAGAAATGCAGCGGACAAAAATGGAATTTTTCAAAGACCGGGCTTTGTATTACGTAACTTTTCCCATCCGGGAACAAGCTAAAAAAGGCGACTGGTTATTTCGCCTCGATCCTATCTACTTTGTCGCCATTTTAGCCTGCGAATATGATGAAGCCCCCATACGTAAATTCCGCCGCGATGTGGCCTTGCGCGATCAAGATGGTGACTTATTTTCTGATAAGCTACACTTTCGCTTTTTACAGATGTCATTTTTTACTAAACAAGCCCACGAGTTAGCTACACGTTTTGACAAATGGATGTATTTTCTCAAACACCTGACAGATTTCGACGATATTCCAGCTATTCTCAACGAACCGATCTTTTGTAGAGCCTTTCGTACTGCGGAATTGGCCAATCTTAGTCGTGAGCAATTTACCGCCTATGAAAAAAATCTCTTGGAATATCAAGAACTAGTATCAGTAGTCGACACCGCTCGTAAAGAAGGGCTAGAGGAAGGGCGGGCAGAAGGATTAGCAGAAGGAAAGAAAAAAGCTCAAGCACAACTGATCCTGGTCATGTATCAAAACGGCATGGATGTGGCACAGATTGCAACATTCACAGGGCTTACTGTGGAAACAGTACGGACTATTGTGCAAGGTTGATGGTTTTAGCAAGGGCCAGGTAGAAAATGTGCGGATAAGATACGCTCCGTAGTTCCAGTTGAATTGGAAGTGAGTATCTGCATCAAATATTGATGCGATTATTACAAAAATAAGGATTTTTTGGAGAGCACTATTTATTTGCTATGTTGTCTAAATTTTAAGGTTTTGGGTACGGTAATACCAAACGAAAGCCTAAGGAATCGCGTCGATAGTTAGGTTCGTGCCAATAGCGATATGTAGTGCGAAAATATCCTGAATCTTCATAACACCAACTTCCACCGCGAATAACTCGTTGTGTTCCCAGCTCAGGTCCTGGTGGATCGGTTTTAATTACACCTAAATTCAAATTGTAATAATCTTGATCATACCAATCCGCGCACCATTCCCAGACATTACCACTTTGATTGTAGGTACCATATCCAGAGACTCCATGTGGATAAGCGTGCACTTGGCATGTGGTTTGCTTGACTGCATTGCGGCGTGTATGACAGTATCCAGAATTCCAAGAATTACCCCAAGGGTACAACAATTCATGTGGTCCACGTGCAGCTTTTTCCCATTGTGCTTCAGTGGGTAATTGACAACCAGCCCATTGTGCGTAGGCATTAGCATCATTCCAGTCTACACAAACTACCGGGTGATCTTTATATACTTGTAAAATCGGGTTGCATAAGGCTTTATGCTGTATTTGTTGGTAATTAGTTGCCTGTATGAATTTGGCATATTGATGTCTGGTAACACAGTAGATACTAATCCAATAATCAGAAATAAACACTTGATGTTCAGTAGTATCCGTATCTCTACCGTCTCCCATAGTGAAGGTTCCCGCGGGAATAAATACGAGCACGGATCCATCCTTGGTATTTACTATTATGCGATTGTGTAGTGATTCCAACATCCATTTATGTAGTAAGTCAGAAATTTGATCCATTATCGTATCCTAGTGTAGTAGATCAATTATAATAGTGTAATCGCATAAGTACTTAATCATACCCAGCTGCTATAATATTCTTTTTTGATGAGTCTAACGATAATCATCAAGTTTAACCTGAGGTTATGGTAATACAATTACGTGTGATTACGCTATATGCTAATCGCACCTACGGGCTATGATATGCAATCAAGTTGAGGTGGGTAGAGACCTATAGCCAATCAACTCATACCATTATATTCGTTCCCAAACGCCAGCATGGAAATGCAACTGGGGACATTTCAGCATCAAACAAAAACAAATCCTTATTGTTCCCATGCTCCAGCGTGGGAACGCCTCTAGGGACGCTCCGGCGCCCCCAAGAACATAACTAGAATGACACTATATTATAATATGCAATAACCTATATTTAGGTAAATTATACACCTTTATGTGTCAGGTTTAAAGCTTTACAAATGGCAA
>JXSN01000023.1 GCA_001276605.1 Achromatium sp. WMS2 | reverse complement strand
AACCTGTGGGAACAAGGCCAAGCCCCTTGGAAAACCTGGTCATGAACGGACTACCCGATGCTAATTTTTGGCGCAACAAACGCGTTTTAGTGACCGGCCATACCGGATTTAAAGGTGCCTGGCTCACCATATGGCTAAAACATTTGGGGGCACAGGTAACCGGCATCAGTATCCAGCCCCCCTCCAACCCCAACTTATTCACACTCGCCAATGTCGACAGCATATGCAATTCTATCCACTGCGATATTCGCAATTTTTACAAATTAGCAGTTATCATAAACGATTGCAACCCAGAAATCGTCTTGCACCTGGCAGCCCAATCCCTAGTACGTAAAAGCTACGAAATCCCCTTGGCCACCTTTGAGACCAACGTCATCGGGACTGCCAACGTATTAGAATCCATTAAAGCACTGATATTAACACGCGTTGGCATCATGATCACCACTGATAAAGTATATGCCAATAACGAATGGCCTTGGCCCTACCGTGAAGATGACAAATTAGGGGGTCACGATCCCTATAGTGCCAGCAAAGCAGCCTGTGAACTTGTCATCGACAGCTACCACAAATCCTCCCTAAGGGATCAAAACGTCGCCATTGCCAGCACCCGTGCCGGCAATGTTATCGGCGGCGGCGATTGGGCACGCGAACGTTTAATCCCGGATGCTATCCGCTCCTGGCAAACCAATAAAGTACTGCATATTCGCCGCCCCAACGCCATTCGCCCCTGGCAACATGTGCTAGAACCACTTAATGGCTACTTAATCCTAGCCCAAAAATTATGGACCAATCCCGAACTAGCCGGCGCCTTCAACTTCGGCCCCCCAACCCACGAAGCCGCATCGGTACGGGATGTCATAGAAATGGCTCGCTCAAATCGCGATGATTACCAAGTGCAATACGGAGATGGTACCGAAGGTCCCCACGAAGCCGGTTGGTTAGCACTAGAAATTGCCAAATCCAGACAACTCCTTGGTTTTAAACCGCGTTTATCCCTAAACGCCGCAGTATCTAAAACCATGGCCTGGTATCTATCCCAACACCAAGGCGCTGATGCATACCAGCTGTGTCTTCAAGACATAATAGATTATGAGGCCACAGCATGAGTCGCTTTTCGATAACCGACTTACCCATAGCCAATCTTAAACTTATCACCAGACAGCGTATAGGCGACACTCGTGGATTTATTGCACGGTTATTTTGCACTCAAGAATTAGCCGCAGCCGGCTGGAAACACCCTATAGTCCAAATAAACCACAGCTTTACCGCCAAATGTGGCACAGTCCGCGGCCTGCATTACCAAAAACCGCCTCATGCGGAAGTAAAACTAGTCAGCTGTATCCGTGGCGCCATATGGGATCTAGCTGTGGATTTACGCCGTAATTCACCAACATATTTACACTGGCACGCTGAACATCTAACCGCTGACAATGGCAATGCCCTTATGATACCAGAAGGGTTTGCCCATGGTTTTCAGACTCTAACCGATAATTGTGAACTGATCTATCTGCACACTGCACCGTATACACCCACAGCAGAAGCCGGATTACGCTATAATGATCCGCAGCTCGCAATCACTTGGCCAGTGGCAATTAGCGAATTATCCGCACGCGACTCAACTCATGCGCTAATCACACCACAGTTTAATGGCGTACTCTTATAAATCCTTCAAACCATCGTCTGTTCCGTATGCTGGAATAACCTAACTTCAGCTACCAATACGATAATTAGGCGCTTCCTTAGTAATAGTCACATCGTGGACATGTGACTCGCGCACTCCAGCCGTAGTAATGCGTACAAACTCAGGTTTAGTACGCATGGCTGGAATATCAGCACATCCCACATAACCCATAGAAGAACGCAATCCCCCCACCAACTGATAAATAATATTGCGCACATTACCCTTATACGGCACCCGCCCCTCAATGCCCTCTGGTACCAATTTTTCTAGATCCGTACCTTCCTGAAAATAACGATCCTTCGACCCCTGATGTCCAGACATAGCGCCTATCGATCCCATCCCCCGATAAGACTTATACGAACGCCCTTGAAAGATCTCAACCTCACCCGGCGCCTCGTCCGTACCAGCAAATAAACCACCAATCATTACCGAATGGGCACCAGCCGCAATTACTTTGGCTATATCCCCAGAGTAACGTAACCCGCCATCGGCAATTACCGGAATATTGGTATCCTGCAATGCAGTGGCAACATCAGAAACCGCAGTAACCTGAGGTACACCCACCCCCGCAACAATCCGTGTAGTACAAATTGAACCTGGTCCAATACCAACCTTTACTGCATCCACTCCCGCCTCAATCAATGCCAACGCGGCACTGGCTGTAGCAATATTTCCACCAATTACTTGAATTTGAGGATAATGTTTTTTAATCCACTTAATCCGATTTAATACTCCTTGGGAATGACCATGGGCCGTATCTACAGCAAGCACATCCACCCCCGCCTTTACCAAAGCATCCACACGCTCATCCGTACCAGCACCAACTCCTACCGCGGCCCCAACCCGCAATCTTTGTTGGGAATCACGACAGGCAAGTGGAAAATCTTGAGCCTTTTGAATATCTTTAACCGTTATCAATCCACGTAACTCAAAGGCATCATTGATAACTAAAACTTTTTCAATCCTATGCTTATGCAGTAACGCCACTACTTCATCGCGGCTCGCCCCCTCGTGTACGGTAACCAGGCGCTCTTTAGGCGTCATAGCCACAGAAACCGGGGCATTAAAACGTGTTTCGAACCGCAAATCACGCCCCGTAACTATACCCACCAAACGCCCATGTTCCGTAACTGGTAATCCAGAAATTTTATGCGCATGCGTGATTTTTATTACTTCGCTAATACTGGTATCGGCAGTTACAGTGATAGGATCATGAATTACACCACTTTCATATTTCTTTACAGATAAGACCTCCTTGGCTTGCTGATATATGCTCATATTTTTGTGTATTATCCCAATACCACCTTCCAGAGCCAACGCAATCGCCAGTTTGGACTCCGTCACCGTATCCATCGCTGCTGATACCAGTGGAATTTCCAAGCTAATATCGCAAGTTAAATTAGTTTTTAAGCTGGTATCTTTCGGTAATACTTGAGAATATGCCGGAACCAGTAATACATCATCGAACGTAAATGCTTGTTGAATTATGCGCATAATAAATCTAAATGTTAAATTAGCAGGATAAGTCCCGAAAATCTGGCTGTAAAATTACCGTAAGATAGCCATACTATTGAGCTAAAGCTTCCACATGAGCTACCACACTACTGGCCAGGGCATGCAAATTGTAGCCACCTTCTAAACACGAAACTATACGTCCTTGAGCATGCCGCCATGCAACTTCCCTGATTTGTCGTGTAATCCAGGCATAATCTTCCTCCATAAAACAAAGACCTCCTAAAGGATCGTCGACATGAGCATCGAAACCAGCCGAAATAAGAATTAATTGCGGTTTAAAATCATTTAGACGTGGCAACCAAATCTCAGTTACTAATTGGCGGTAGTATACACCACTGGTACCTTCGGGCAAGGGCAAGTTACACACATTGAGAGCCTTGGAATCATCACCTTCGTAGGGATAAAATGGATGCTGAAAACTACTGCAAAATAAAATCTTTTCATTATTAGCAACAATATCCTCAGTTCCATTGCCATGATGTACATCAAAATCTACTATTGCAATCCGTTCCAATTGTCCCCATTCCAAAGCATGGGCAGCTGCTATGGCCACATTATTATACAAACAAAAACCCATAGCAAAATCGCGGCCAGCGTGATGACCTGGTGGTCTAATAGCACAGAATGCAGACTGTTCTTTACCACTTAATACCAACTCTACCGCCAAGACAGCAGCACCAGCAGCAAGTGCGGCGGCCGGTAAAGTATGTTTTATCATAGCGGTATCACCATTTAACCAATATATATTATCCTCCAAACCTTGTGCTTTAACTTGCAACATCTCGAGGTAATCAGTATCATGCACCCGCTGCAAATGTGTAAGATTAACCGGCTTAGCCTGATAATTATGCATCATTTCCTGGATATGAGAAGCTTCTTGTAAAGCTTGGTTAATAGACACGAGGCGTGCTGGAGATTCAGGATGGGATTTACCCATAGCATGTAAAATGCATGAAGGATGTGTTACTATTGCTACAGTCATAGCCAATGTATCCAAAA
The DNA here is from genome assembly GCA_001276605.1 of Achromatium sp. WMS2. Lineage (GTDB taxonomy): Bacteria > Pseudomonadota > Gammaproteobacteria > Chromatiales > Chromatiaceae > WMS2. The sequence goes on along the minus strand of JXSN01000023.1, from coordinate 13,306 downwards.
GTTGATGGTGGTTGCCATTAAACGCAGGTAGCAAGCGCTGGTAGACCCAAAAATAATTTTTTTATCTAAACATTATTTCCAATATTTCCAAGCAAGTTTAAGGATAACAGAAACCACTTGGCTAAAGAGCATTTATGTTTTATGCTTATGATAATCTAAGTGATTATAATACGGAAATAATAAATATATTAGGGTTGATAAATTACAATGGCTGGAAAAAAATCAAGTACCAAACGCACAGCCTATGTCCAGTATCAGTCTGGAGAATACATAGGGCGGATAATCCTCTTAAACCAGGCCCCCAAGGAATTTGGCGACCCATGGGGCAGCTGTGTCATGATTGCCCAAAGAGCCGATGGCTATTACCTTTCTCGCCTAAAAGGTGATGAAGTAAGTGTTGGCAAAATTAATGTACGCGATGAAACTTTTTTGCTTAAAAATCGCGATATAATTCAAGTTGGCGATATTAAACTACAGTTTTATATGAATGAAAGTTCTACAGATTCAAAACCCAATGACAGCGACCTGATGGATGTTGATCCCGAATGATCGATGAGTATAGCAGTATCGAGAAACCTTTAATATAGTGCAAAAACGCAAAATTCAGGTATTTGATTTGAGATAGCCCAACGAGTTTCGCACTTTGTAACCGCACTATCCTAAACGGGAAGGCCCACGCCTCCAACTTGTTCACCAAACAGAACACTGGAGCGTGGGCGTAGGCTATGGGGATAATAGCAGCCTACAGTCTACTTCTGTTCTACCGGAGCCTCTACCGTTTGTTGAGACCCGTCGGCATAGACTAGGGTAACTGCCACTTTTTCACCTAGAGCCAGTGGGGCCTTTAGACCAATCAACATAACGTGTAATCCACCTGGCTGTAGGGCTACCTGGCCATTAGCTGGTACTGTAATTTTGGGGATAGCGCGCATCTTCATCATGCCGTCTTCCATGATGTGAGTATGCAATTCCACCACATCACAAACGGAGCTTTCAGCCCGCACCAAATCTTGATCGGTAGCGGTAGGGTTGGTTAACACCATGTAGGCAGCCGTATTAGGTTGACCTGGGGGTACCGCCCTGACAAAAGCACCTTCAACGCCGACCACTGCATCCGCAGCTAACCCGGGGGTAATAAACCCCAAGCTGCAAACCAAACCAATTATAGACAACAAAAATTTTATATTCACAATAATTTTACTCCTTCAAACTACCATAAAAACAGGTGCCAATTTATCTCACACCCTCAAAAATCAAGCAACTATACTAACATTCAGCTATAGACTTCGCCGCTGCCATGCTCCAACATGGGAACGTGTCCAAACAAGGACAATTTATCGTTCCCACGCTTCAGCGCGGGAACGCAGCCGGGGACGCTCCTACCTCCTCACCAATGCCTACTAGAGTATACCACTAGTGCCTACAGGTAACGCTGTATTATTTTATAGTTTGATAATAATCCATAAGAATTTGTGCCACTTCCGGTCTTGAAAACTCCGGAGGTGGTGCAATACCCTGACCCAACATCTCCCGGACTTTGGTTCCAGACAGCAATACAAAATCAGATTTCTGATGATCAGGCGCTTCACACATCATCACCACCTTACCCAACTTTTTCGAATAGGCAGTATGATCAGCCTTAAATATCTCTATCTCCAAGACCCCAGATGGAACCTCTTCATCAAAGACAGTCTGAGCATCAAACGCACCGTAGTAATCACCCACTCCTGCGTGATCTCTACCAACGATAAAGTGGGTTGCTCCCATATTTTGCCGGAAATAGGCATGAAGCACAGCCTCCCGCGGACCTGCATACAGCATATCAAAGCCATAGCCGGTAACCATCACACTATTAGGCTTAAAGTACTTTTCTACCATTTTACGGATGGCGGCATCGCGTACCGGCGCCGGAATATCCCCAGACTTAAGTTTACCAAGCAGCATATGGATGACTAAACCATCGCAATTCAAACGCTGCATAGCCATATGACACAGCTCTTCGTGAGCTAAATGCATTGGATTGCGGGTTTGAAACGCCACGACCCGCTGCCAACCATGCTCGGCAATCTCATTGCGAATTTCTACAGCGGTACGGAAGGTATCAGGAAAATCGCTTTGGAAATAGGAGAAATTTAACACCTGAATCGGACCAGAAACGGCAAACCGTCCCTGACTATTGAAAGTTTTGACCCCAGGATGTTCCGGATCGATGGTACGATAAACCTTTTGAGTCATCAAACTCATCTGCTCATCAGTTACTTTCTCGATGGCCCGCACTTCCATCACGGCTAGAACTGGGTTTCCATCAACATTAGGGTCCCGCAAAGCAATGCGGCGTGATCCCAAAATGGCATCTACGTTTTCTAGCAGACACATGACCGGAACTGGGAAAAAGCTACCATCGGTCATACGCATATTTTCGCAGACACCTAAGGCATCAGCTACATTCATAAACCCTGTTAAAGGCGTAAAATATCCACCTCCCATCATTACCGCATTACTTGCAGCTTGCGAGCTAATGATGACAGAAGACAGATTTTTGGCCTCTTTGGCAACCTGCTGATGCTGCTCCGAGTCGTATAGGAACAAGGGTTTGAGCTCATCTGATCCTACGGGTTTGATCATAATACGTTATCTCTGAATTGGTAATTGCTCTTGAAGATTAGGGTGTGTTGACATATACACTATCGTAATTATTTACCATATATCTGTGGTGTATACCTAAAACTAACCTAAATGGATATGGGCCTCTAGCCACCCAACCCAAAACCTCTATGTTCGTTTCCACGCTCCAGCGTCCCTACCAGTCCATGATAACGATGACACCATATGTCAACACACCCTAGTATTGCACTAAATTGGTTTTAGCAGGATTAACCTTATATCCAAGGTGGTATATGCTACTGCGATACGATACTCCAAAACCACTGAAAAAATAATTGTTTTGATTGCACTCAGGCACTGGCCACGGTGGCTGCTACGTTTGAAGCCACAACCCGCAAGTTACAGTGCGCTAACAAAATCATGTTATCACAATATTCTAAAATTGTAACTAGTAAACCTACAGCAACCACATACGGCTCAAAGCTATTCTAGTGATCGCACTAACCAAACGTAACCGAGGCTATCGATGCAACCGAACATAGATACAAGTTGCACATAAGCTCAAAATTAGATTAACCAAATATCACATGTGTGACTATATTACCTTAGAAAAGCGGCCCGGCCCAGATTTTTTAGCTAAATAGGCATCAAATAGCATACAAATGTTTCTAATCAACAACCTACCCCGTGGTTGTACCCAAATACCATTGCCATTTAAGACCAACAGTCCATCTTCCTGCATCTCGGTAAGCCTAGATATAGCACTTTGAAAGTAATCAGCAAATATTATACCCCATTTCATTTCTATGCTCTTAAATTGTAATGAAAAATGGCATATTAACTGGGTAATGACATCGCGACGAATTTGATCATCGAGATTTAAAGCGATACCGCGAAATATGGGTAATTTGTTAGCATCTAATGCCTGGTAATATCCATCTAAATTCTTTAGATTTTGGCTATAAGTAGTATCCATAATCCCAATCGAGGTTACTCCCAGGCCTACTAAATCGCAATTCGCATGGGTAGAATAGCCTTGAAAATTACGATACAAAGTTCCCTGCTGCTGGGCTATAGCTAACTCATCATTCGGACGTGCAAAGTGATCCATACCAATGAAGACATAACCGGATGCAGTAAGGCATTCTATTGCTGTATTCAATATTTCTAGCTTGACAGCAGGAGATGGCAATTCAGAGACATTAATACGCCTTTGTGGAGGAAACATCTGAGGTAAATGGGCGTAATTAAACAACGATACTCGATCCGGATCTAGTTTGATAATGCGCTCTAGGGTTTCAGCAAAACTTGCTACACTTTGCAGTGGAAGCCCATAAATCAGATCCACACTAATTGAGCTAAAACCAGCCTCTCGCGCTGCATTCAAGACTTCGGCAGTTTTAGATTCGCTTTGGATACGGTTAACCGCTTTTTGCACTTGCGGGTTAAAGTCCTGCACTCCTAAACTCATGCGATTAAAGCCAAGTTTACGCAATAATATTACAGTTGAAGTATCTGCCTCACGCGGGTCAATCTCTATCGAGTATTCTCCAGAATCATCCGCGGCCAAATTAAAACTGTGCTGTATAGCCTCCATTAATTCTTGCATTTGCGGCTGGCTAATAAAAGTAGGCGTTCCACCTCCAAAATGCAGTTGCACCACTTGGCGCTTATGATCCAGCAACGCACCATGCAACGCCAATTCTTGCTTAACTCTATCCAGGTACGGCTGTGCTAACTTCCTATCTTTAGTCGCAATTTTATTGCAGGCGCAGTAAAAACATACCGTATCACAAAATGGAATATGCACATATAAAGATAAAGGCCGTTGTGCCTGATTACCGCGATCACAGGCAGTAACATAATCTTCTTGATTGAATTGCTGAGAAAATTCAACCGCAGTAGGGTAGGAGGTGTAACGTGGTCCACTCTGATCGTATTTTGCTATTAATGTTGGGTCAAGAATAATATTTCGATCCATTACCATATCCTGCGGTTGGGGTGCAAACATTCACTAAGCTGTGGGATTCGTGGGATCTATATCCAAACCATACTTATGAGTTTCGTTGATTTGTTTTAATAGAGTACTAAACGGAATTTCATCACCATAGCGCCGCACAAGATCCATAAACACCAAATCACTACGCTCAAACTGGTAGTTTCCATTTTTCATCTTAGTAAAAAGGTCGTTGATGCTTTGCTCCAAAGGATCCAGAAATGATGGCAAGCGCTGCATCTCTTCTAGATCATACTCCAAACAAGCCCGCAAATCCTTGGATTCAAACACAGCCTGCTTGACCCATTCTGCGTATTCAGCAGCTGTGTAGGCACGTCTCAACGTCATAATTGGTTACTCTTCTGCAATAATAAATGTATCATCTGTGGTATTACTTGGGCTAGCGACATCAGATTCCACCTTATCTTGAGCTTGAAACACCGCATCCCATTGCACCAGCTGATCATATGTTAGTAAAAACACACCTATCCCACCGCGTTCGAAATGTAACCAGGTAAAAGGCACCTGCGGATAGGCATTTTCCAAGTATACTGCACTTTCTCCGACTTCAACAATCAGCACCCCCTGGGGTTCTAGGTAACGGCTGGCGTCGCGCAAAATTCTATGCACCACATCCAAACCATGGGTACCGGCGGATAATCCTACAGATGGTTCGTAGGTGTATTCCTCTGGCAAGCCTGAAAACTCAGAGCTTGTAACATATGGGGGATTGGATATGATCAAATCGTAACGAGCAGGCCTCAAATTGGCAAATAAATCTGAATGTATAGTCCTAACACGCGGGTTAAGATCAAAGCGCTCCACATTTAAATTCGCTACATCCAATGCATCTAGTGAAATATCAACTAAATCAACTTCGGTTTCCGTAAAATACTTTGCTATAGCAATGCCAATGCAGCCACTGCCAGTACCTAAATCTAATACCCGTTTGAGCTGATTTGCATTTACCCAAGGTTGTAAATTGTTCTCTATTAGTTCTGCTATTGGTGAACGCGGTATTAATACACGTTCATCTACGTAAAATTCTAGTCCAGCAAACCAGCCACGTTGTGTTAAATAGGCAACCGGTATGCGTTCGCGTAAACGCCTTAATAATAGATTTTCAACTATCTTACGTTCAGGTTTAGTTAATCGTGACTGTAGATATTGTTGGGGTAAATCAGGCGGTAAATTTAAAGCATGTAAAACCAGAGCCGCCGCTTCATCTATGGCATTATCAGTTCCATGACCAAAGCACAGTTCAGCTTTTTGAAAATTGCTACCACCCCAACGAATAAAATCGCATATAGTGCGTAAACCGCCAATAAATTCTTTTGCTTTGGTCATTTACTTTTATCCCTACGCGGCTGCTACTGATTCCGGATTTTGTGTAATCTTAGTTTGATCCTCATTCTCAGCTTCAGCTTCAATTTTTACCCCACGTGCTACAAGATCTGCCAGACTAATTTTATCTAAAAATTCGTAGATTTGGCTACTTAGATCGTTCCACAAACTGTGTGTTAAGCAACGTTGTCCATCTTGACAGTCTTCTTTGCCACCACAGCGCGTAAATTCAACCCATTCATCTACAGCACACACAACTTCGGCTATGGATATTTCCTTGGTAGGTTTAGCCAGATAATAGCCACCACCTGGACCTCGCACGCCACGCACCAGCTTTTTAACCCGTAAGGCTGCAAATAGTTGCTCTAAGTAGGATAGTGATATGCCCTGGTTGGCTGAGATATCAGACAGGGTCATGGGGCCACTATCACCATGTAATGCTAAATCCAACATGGCTGTTACCGCATAGCGTCCTTTCGTGGAAAGTCTCATAATTAAACCCTCATAGTTGCCAATTTCGAAATAACCAAGTATCGCGCTTGGAAAAAGAGCTTAGCATCAGTAAGGAAACCAGGTCAAGCCCTAATTCGTTTACAAAAACTTTTGTTTATAATAATACTATTTTCTATTGTTATTGATAGTAAATGATCAGTTCTTGTCAGACCTAAAACCACGTAACTCAATTGAAAAATAGAGATTTTATCTAATAGCTTTGGCTAATAAGCCTGAATTTTCCTGTATTTGCTTTTGGTTTAGGATTCGTGATTACAATAATCGATAATTTGTATTGCATAATTACATAAGAAAAATTTATTTAGTCGCTTTAATATAAATCTTTAAGCCTAAAATTTGCAGCAATAACTAACATAAGGTCACTTTATCATGTCGATATCAAATGTATTATCTAAACCAATTTCGATCCCTAAGCATGTTGAATCTCCACTGTTAAGTGAAGCGGAACGATTAGCTCTAAAGGACTCTATACGGCAGTTATTAAAATCTCAGAATGCAGTGCTTGTAGCCCATTACTACACAGATGGTGATTTGCAGTCTTTGGCTGAAGAAACTGGAGGGTGTGTAGCTGATTCGCTAGAAATGGCCCGTTACGGGAGCCGGAGTAAGGCTGATACTCTAATAGTGTGTGGTGTACGCTTTATGGGTGAGACCGCAAAAATACTTAATCCAGAAAAGCGGGTACTGATGCCAGATTTAGGTGCCACCTGCTCCCTAGATGAGTTGTGTCCAGAGCTAGAATTTTCTGATTTCTGTGATCAGTATCCACAGTATACGGTCGTAGTGTACGCTAATACAAGCGCTGCCGTAAAAGCTCGTGCCGATTGGGTGGTAACGTCATCGATTGCACTTCCTATCGTGCAGTATTTACACCAGCAGGGGCAAAAAATTTTATGGGCTCCAGATAAGCATTTGGGGAATTACATCGCCAAAACTACAGGTGCTGATATGTTACTTTGGCCGGGAGCCTGTGTGGTACATGATGAATTTAAAGGTATAGCCTTGGCAGATCTGCGACATTTACATCCTGATGCCGCAGTTTTGGTGCATCCAGAGTCCCCGGATTCGGTAATTACCCAAGCCGATGTGGTAGGATCTACTACAGCCTTAATTAAGGCGGTGGTAACTATGCCTAATCCAACCTTTATTGTTGCCACGGAAGAAGGGATCTTTTGGAAGATGCGACAATTGGCGCCTGGTAAGCGTTTGATTGCGGCGCCTACGGCTGGTGTAGGAGCAACTTGTGAAAGTTGTGGACATTGTCCATGGATGGCCATGAATAGTCTAAAAAAATTGGAGCAAACCCTGCGCTTGGGTATTGGTGAGATAAACGTGGATCCAGATGTTGGGAGACGTGCAATAATTCCTATTGAGCGGATGTTGGACTTTGCGTCACGTAAGCTTGGCAATTAATCTGTGATTTTGCTGCTTTATTGATTTGTGATTGTCGAATTTATTTATGGCTAATAACATTATTTATGGGGACGCTGGAGCGTCCTCAGTTGCATTCCAAAACTGGAATTTGGGAACGATTAAATGAGTATACTTGGATGAGACAAAACCTAACTTGCCAATAGAGATAAATCTTAGCATAAACTTATTTTTTACATACTAAATTTTACAAAATCCCTTGTTAATTTTACCTGGTATCAGCCATAATTTTTGATATGAATTGTGCAGACAAGATATTGCGTGGAAAATTTTTAAAATATGATATTCCACCTTTCAAGGTAAACTTACCCTAGATTGGCTTTAGCAAATCTATATGATTAGCAGAACTGTCATGTTGTATTATAGATATTAAATTTTAGTGGACTAGAACCTTAATTAATGCTAAAATACCGCCTTTCCCTTGGGATTAACTGCAGACTATCAGATAAAATTTATGCTAAATTACCTTGAAAATATACAAGCTCAATTAGCCACTGGCAAGGCTACTGAACATACCCATCGCCCGGCATTACAGGCCCTGTTGGAGCGATTATGGCCGGAAGTAACTGTTATTAATGAACCTAAACGTGCTAACTACGGCGGTGTAGATTATGAACTACGGATACAAGATGCCACTATTGGCTGGATCGAGGCCAAGGATGTTGGAACTGACTTAGATACTGTTGAGAAAACACCTCAGTTGCAGCGTTATCGCGATGCCTTGCATAATCTAGTTTTGACTAATTACACCGAATTTCGGTATTACGAATCCGGTACTGCTCGTCCCGAATTAACTGTAATTATTGCTAAGATTACAGATAACTTTAATTTACAACCTTTGACAGAAAATTTCCCTGCCCTACAGATACTGTGGCAAGTGTTTCGAGATAGTAAAATCCCCATTTTAGCTGATTCTACAGAATTAGCGGCTAAGCTGGCCAAAATATCCCGCTTAATTGCTCATATTACCCTGGCTTGCTATAACGAGGAATCTGCAACTTCTGATTTTTTACACCAGCAAATAGATGGATTTCGCGAGATTTTAGTGGATCATCTGCAAGCTCCAGAATTTGCCGATATGTATGCTCAAACTGTTTGTTATGGCTTATTTGCAGCTAAATGCAATTTGGGAACTGTTACTTTAACCCGTGATAATGCGGCTACCAGCATTCCTAAAACCAATCCATTTTTACGCAAATTATTTAACCATATGGCTGGTATCGATATGGATCCTCGCATTGCCCCATATGTGGATAATCTCATTGCGGTATTGAACCGGGCTAACATGGCGGCTATCTTGGCAGACTTTGGGCAACGGAGTAAAAAAGAAGATCCGGTGGTCCATTTTTACGAGAACTTCTTGGCTGCTTACAATCAACAACTACGTGAAGTTAGAGGTGTGTACTATACGCCGGAACCGGTAGTATCTTTTATTGTGCGATCTATAGATGAGATTTTACAAGATAAGTTTAAACTTAAGGATGGTTTGGCCTGTCGGGACCAATTACCATCCGGACAGCACAAGGTCCAAATTTTGGATCCAGCAACCGGTACTGGCACTTTTTTATACACTGTTTTACAACAAATTTATGCCAAATTTGCAGCTCGCAAAGGTTTGTGGTCTGCATACGTTAAAGAGCACCTGTTGCCTAGAATTTACGGCTTTGAATTGCTCATGGCACCCTACACCATAGCCCATATGAAATTAGGCTTATTATTGCAAGAAACTGGCTATAAGTTTGATTCTGATCAACGATTACAGATATTTTTAACTAACTCTTTGGAAGAACCACATACTAGAGAAACTAGCTTTTTAAATCAATGGCTATCTCAAGAAGCCAATGCAGCGGTGTTGATAAAAGACAATCTTTCTATCATGGTCGTCTTAGGTAATCCGCCGTACGCAGGGCATTCAGTAAATCCTAGTTCCCAACGCCTGCGCAAAGGTGTGGAATTAACTTTTATTGGGCGCCTGGTACAGGATTATTTTCAGGTAGATGGTAAATCATTGGGAGAGCGTAACCCCAAATGGTTGCAGGATGATTATGTGAAATTCATCCGTTTTGCCCAATGGCGGATTAGCCAAACTGGTTACGGGGTTGTGGGATTTGTTACCAATCACGGGTATTTGGATAATCCTACCTTTCGAGGCATGCGACAATCTTTGTTGAATACCTTTGATGCAATTTATTTGTTAGATTTACATGGTAATTCGAAAAAACAGGAGCAAACACCTGATGGGCAACCGGATAAGAATGTATTTGATATTCAGCAGGGGGTGGCCATCGGAATTTTTGTAAAGCAACAGAAATCGCAAACTGGTTTGGCTAAAGTTTACTATGCTGATTTATGGGGAGATCGAAAATCTAAATTTGCTTGGTTAGAGGCACATGCTGTCCGCAATATCCAGTGGGTGGAATTGCAACCTGATAGTCCGGCATATATATTTAAGCCTCAAAATAAGGAGCTTCGCTCTGAGTATAATTTGTTGTGGAAGATAACTGATATTGTGCCAACATATTCTGTGGGTATTGTAACTGCCCGTGATAGTTTAACAATTCATCACACACCTCAGTCAATCTGGAAAACAGTTCAAGAGTTTGCCGGCTTAGATCCTGAAGTAGCCAGGGTAAAATATGTATTGGGTAAAGACACGAAGGCATGGAACGTTAAACAGGCTCAAGATAGTCTAAATCAAGATGGCATAAAAAACTCTAGCATTGAACCAATTTTATATCGACCATTCGACATGAGATATACGTATTACATGTCCAAGTCCGGAGGATTCATTTGTGCGCCCCGTAGCAACATTATGCAACACATGCGCTCGAAAAATAACCTTGCAATCATAACCTCTCGCCAACTCAGTGCCGAAGGTTGGCGGCACTCTTTTATTACCAATATTATTACAGAAAGTTGTGCTATGTCTAACAAAACCAAGGAGATTAATTATGTGTTTCCTCTGTATCTTTATACCCAATTACAAGATGGCGAAATAACATTAACGTCTGAGCAGCAGTTAGCATCCCGTATCCCTAATTTCGCACCCGAATTTATTGCCGATCTTACGGATAAATTACAGTTTGAGTTTAACCCAGATTTGAGCTACGAACTAGGGGCTTCAACATCAGGAGCTGAGATTGGGCCACAAGATATTTTTTACTACATGTATGCAATTTTTCACAGTCTAAGTTACCGCCAACATTATGCTGAATTTCTTAAACTAGACTTTCCACGCTTACCTATAACCAGCGATCAAACATTATTCCGTACATTAGCAAGGTTAGGCCTGCAATTAGCTCAAATACACCTCATGCAGGCTGAGCTGCCGGCTGTTACAAATTACCCAATTCCGGGAGACAATAAAGTAACACACATAGTATATAAGGATGAAAAAGTCTTCATCAATGCCACCCAATACTTTTGCCCAGTAGCACTCAATGTTTGGGAATTTTACATTGGTGGCTATCAGGTAGCACACAAGTGGCTTAAGGATCGTAAAAAACGCACACTTAACTATGACGAGCTAGAACAATACCTCTACATTATCAATGCTATCCATGCCACTATGGACTTGATGGCCAAAATTGATACTCAAATACCGCCTTTCCCTTGGGATTAACCGCAGACTATCAGATAAAATTTATGCTAAATTACCTCTAAATCTTACAGAAAAAAGAGAGCTTGTTTTAAACTATGCTAAAATTCAATTGATACTGTTGGAGCTTATTCTAAAATACCACCAGAAATTATATTCTGGCGTTGGGTAGAACATGCGAAATCATGGTTATGGGACACCCTAGTGTCCCACGGCGGTATTCACACACTGAAGTGTAGGAGCAGTCAATTATTGTCCTAGATTAGCTAGAGAATACAAAGCTGATCCCTGTTGTTCAACGAATAATAGGGTATTTTTTACTGCTTTTACCACGGCTCTGGAGGTAACCGTAGCACCTGTTAATTGATCGAAGTCACCACCATCGCGTTTTACAGCCCAGATATTTGCTGGTGGAGAGACTATTGATTTACCATTAAAATCTAGGATCCAATTGGTTTTTTGTTCCTCAATTCTATCACCCAAGCCCGGGGTTTCTTTGTGTGAGACCACTCTAACTCCACGCAATGTTCCATCGTAGCCAACTGCCACTAACAGTTTAATTGGACCGGCATAACCATCTGGAACGGTGGTATTAACGATGACGGCAACCGGTTGCCCGTGCTTACGTCCCCGGTATACCACGCTGGAATTCGCTCCCAGTAAACTGGGCGCTTGTACCACTAGAATATCGTTAATGATATCATTATCAATGGACGTTGTAGGTACCAAAACTGATAACTTATTTAGCAAAGATCGCTGCTCGTTGTGTGCTATTACAGTCTTAGTAACTTCGTGAATCACAGCTACCAAGGTAACACTAACACCGGCAAAAGCTGCCAAGATTGCCGCTGTACGCAGTAAGTTATTATCCAAGATGAACCTGCCTAAATTTTGTTCACTGTGTTTTTAATTTTAATCCAGGGTTTAAGGTAGGAAAATACATTAAACGTATGTTAAATCAAACTAGATTTATACATAAATTACAGTGCTTTGATTTTTTCAGCTTGGGCCTCTAAATTCTCAACACCTAAGGTGATCTCCGCTAACCGCGCTTGTTCCTTGGTTACCACAGCTGCTGGTGCCTTCTCAATGAAACTGGGGTTATTGAGCTTGGCATTGATTCGTTCCAAATCGTTACGCAATCTTAGGAGTTCCTTGTTCAAACGTTTAAGTTCCGCAGCTTTATCAATTAACCCAGCTAGGGGAATTAATATCTGCATATCACCTACCAAGGCAATTGCAGATTCTGGAGTTGGATCATTGGCTCCCAGTAAAGTTATAGATTTAGTATGTGTTAAAAAGTCTAGATAGGGTTTAGCCGTTATTGCCCAGTTTGCCTCCTGCTCAGTAGTATTTACCAATATTATTGGTACTGGACGCGATAGCGGAATGTTCATTTCACCCTTAATGCGACGAATACCTTGAATACAACGCATTACCCAATTCATTTCTGCGGTTGCTAACGGATCATCTAACTCGCTGCATACGGCAGGATAGGGCTGAAGCATGATTGTGGCTCCACTCACGCCAGCCAAAGGTGCTATCCGTTGCCAAATTTCTTCAGTTATGAAGGGAATTAGCGGATGAGCTAGACGTAACAAAACCTCTAATACTTGCACTAAGGTCCGGCGTGTACCAGCTTTAGCGGCAGCCACTGCCTCCGGGTTATTCAATACCGGTTTGGATAGTTCCAAATACCAATCACAATATTTATCCCAAGTAAAGGCATAAATGTTCTGAGTTGCCAAATCAAATCTGTAACTTTCTATGGCATACCGCATACTGCTTATGGTTACCTGCAATTCAGATATAATCCAACG
>JXSN01000217.1 GCA_001276605.1 Achromatium sp. WMS2 | reverse complement strand
ATGTTATTGTGAAGGATTTTAAATTATTTTAAACCAATGTATATAATTTGAAAAGATCTTTAAACCAATGCTGCGGTTGATAGTAGCATTTTTATTTGGTATTTGGTAGATAATGATAGACATTCAATCCGGTTACTTTCATACTATTCAGCAAATAAGTGATATAATTTCATACTCATGATTTAACGAACGTGAAATACTGGTTTATACTTTTAATTTGAGTTAATCTACCATGATTGCAGGTGCCAATGCCGGTTTGGATTTACATCGCCAGAAAATTTTAATTATTGATTTCGGATCCCAGTACACCCAGTTAATTGCTAGGAGGGTACGGGAGGCTGGGGTTTTTAGTGAAATTTGGCCTTATGATAACTGTCAACACATATTAAATAATTCTAAACCATCAGGAATTATTCTATCCGGCGGTCCGGAGTCAGTCACGGTAGAACAGGGGCCGCGGGCTCCTAATACAATATTTGATTTAGGCGTTCCTATACTCGGAATTTGCTATGGTATGCAAACCATGGCGGAGCAATTGGGTGGCAAAGTTGCGACTTCAGCTACTCATGAGTATGGATATGCGCAAACTCAAATTGTAATGCCTAATCCATTATTATCCGAACTGAAACTTGTTAATCAAGTAGGTAATGATGCTAGTTTCAAACTAGATGTGTGGATGAGTCATGGTGATAGGGTAGAGCAGTTACCACCCGGTTTTGAAACTATTTGCTGCACTGAACATGCGCCAATTGCCGGCATGGCAGATTTGCAGCGCAACTGGTACGGGTTACAGTTTCATCCCGAAGTTACCCATACCAAGTTGGGACAGCGCATTATCGGGCAATTTTTATATACAATTTGTGGCTGCACACCGTCGTGGCAACCGGCTGGTATTATTCAGGAAAGTATAACCAAAATTCGTGAAACCATTGGGACGGATCAAGTACTGCTAGGTTTATCTGGTGGGGTTGATTCAGCAGTTGTTGCTGCATTGTTACACCAGGCGATTGCAGACCAATTAATCTGTATTTTTGTCGACAATGGGTTGTTACGCCTTAATGAAGGTGATTTGGTTATGGAAACCTTTGCCCAACATTTAGGGGTAAAGGTTATTCGAATCAACGCCGCGGCTAAATTTTTCAAAGCCCTGGTGGGGGTAACTGATCCGGAGTTAAAGCGTAAAGTCATTGGTAAACTATTTATTGAAGTATTTGAAGAACAGGCTAGCATATATAGTAATGCCAAATGGCTAGCGCAGGGTACCATTTATCCGGATGTTATTGAATCTGCTGGGGCGGCCTCTGGTAAGGCGCACGCCATAAAGTCACATCATAATGTCGGGGGATTACCAAACACAATGCAGCTAAAGTTAATTGAGCCGCTACGTGAATTATTTAAGGATGAGGTGCGGCGTATTGGTGTGGAGCTTGGTTTACCAAACAATATGGTATATAGGCATCCGTTTCCAGGTCCAGGTTTGGGGGTGCGAATCCTGGGCGAAGTTAAGTTTGAATATGCCCAATTATTGCGCCAGGCTGACGCTATTTTTATCGATGAGCTGCAACAGGCTGGTTTTTATGCCCAGGTCAGTCAAGCATTTGCTGTATTTTTACCAGTAAAAGCAGTTGGTGTAGTTGGCGATGCTAGGCGCTATGAATATGTAATTAGTTTGCGTGCGGTGGAAACTGTGGATTTTATGACAGCTAACTTTGCTCGTCTATCTTTTGATTTTTTGGATAAAGTGGCACAGCGCATCATGCAAGAGGTAACCGGCATTGCACGGGTAGTTTACGATATTTCCAGCAAACCACCAGCAACTATAGAGTGGGAATAAGGTAAGAATGACTTTGCCAATTGCGTAGGTCATCTTCAGGAATGCTGTTGTGGTAGCTACAAGTTGTGTTTTGCCATGGCTAAGGCATTTAGGCGTTCTACAAATTTAGCTTGTTTATACCATTCTAGTAGTAATTTGCCTTCAGTAATCCCAAATCCAAATTCACTATCAGTTGCAATCAAGTGTTTGTAGTCTGGACTGAAGAGTGCCACCATGTCGTCTATGGCAACCCATTGTGTATCTAACTCAGAATAATTATTAATAAACAGAAAAGCTTCTATTTCCTTTTGACGGCCACCACATTCAAAGCAACACTCCAATGATGGTGTGGTGCCACAAATTTGATGGCGGTATTTTGGGCTAAAAATTATCTTTAATTCGGCAACGCTTCGCCCTTCACGCCAGCTGGAGCTTATTATGACTTCGATATCCGGCATCTGCCCGAGATAACTTTCAAATAGTGGTAAATTAGCAAATAGCGGACCACCAGAATTATGTAGCACCCCATCAAAATCAAGAAAAATAAGTTTACGCATGTTGGGCTGTTCCGCAATAAATTTACGGTTCTGCTCTGGGACTGTGCTCTGGAACAAACCAAGTAGTCATCTATTTCCTATCACTGGATTGGTCATCGGCATTATTCTGCGATAAATACAGTACCATATTACCATTATCAGTTATACCGGCAACCGCACTAGGTAAGGTTTCTGCTAATCTGTGTAGTAACATGGGCAGCATTTTATCCACATGTTGTTGGTCAGATGCTGAAAATTCTAACCTGCAGGAGGCAGAACGGCATTCCAGGTTTTGCGGTACTAAGCGGTCATCTCCGTCCTGCTCCAAAGCAGCATGCACCGTAGAGGTTGCCGTTTGCTCCCAACGCCGATTAACCGGTTCGCGTTTAAAGTTATTCTCCAAAACCAAGGAGTTAGCTCGTTGTTGCTGTTCCTCTTCGGCCCGAGACAACTGGGGAGGTTCGCTAACGTTAGGGTCATTGTCTGAATGTGATTGCACACGCATTTGTTGTTGCAAGCTTCCTACTTCGCGCCTTAGTGCCGCCACCTCGCGGCTCAACATTGATATACTATGTTCAAAAGCGTGTATTTGCTGGTCTGATGGTGTATTTTGACTATTAGTGTTTGGTTCTGGTTTAGGCGCTGGTGTATCCTCGTAGGTGACAGTAACCACATTATTTTCAATAACCGGTTTTTGCGCAAGCCATAGCGCGATTTCGTCCATATATTCAAATGTTAGGTACATCAACAATCCAGCTGTCAAGACAACAAACGTTCCACCTACCACGGTTTTATTCATATTTACAGCCTCGCACCATCTCCTACAAACCAATATACACAAGACCCATTTAAATTACTACCAATTGGAGGCTCGCAGCACCAGAGCGAGCCTACCTAACCAATGATTATGGTCAATATCTACCTATTGCTCCAATAATGCCACACCAAGTACTCTAGCTGCACTACCGCCGGGGATGGTACATATCACGCTGTAATTGCTCCACGCATCACTCTTGCCCGCCCCAACCAAACT
>JXSN01000216.1 GCA_001276605.1 Achromatium sp. WMS2 | reverse complement strand
CCAAACGCAGCTTAACGTAAATTATGGTTACACCACTGGATTGGCATGCAATCAAGGAACGCTTCCTAACTTTCGCATATAATTGGGTTGAAGCAACTCCAAGCATGGCTGAGATTAAGGCCACCCTAGAAACGTTCGACTGGGAGCAAGCTTCCCCTATAGCCATAGGTTCCATATTACAATCAATTATGCAACCCCAAGCGCGCCGCCAATTGGGAGCACATTATACTGATGAAACCAACATTTTAAAGTTAGTTGGACCGCCATTTTTGGATGAGTTACGGAATGAGTTTGAACGAGTTAAAACCAAACCTAAACAACTCTTTGCCCTACTGGCTGTCCTCACCACATGCCCCCTCTCCATTGATAGCGAGGGGGTTATGCGTCATTCCGGCAGGGATTGATGGAATTCAGAGGCCAGGGATGGCAACGTAGCAATTTTAGTACACGATGCGTACCCTACCTGGCTGGCTATAGCTAGATGCGCTAGTGTCATTACTTTGTATGCACTACTTTGTCTAACATTTCCCTTAATTTTGATGTTTTAGAACAAGAGTCATACAATTCTGCAACGCTATCACTAATTGAGCTATGATTCTTTTTTATAACAGCTTGCAATCTGTATAGAAAATCACGTGATTCATCATTAGTGCTACACTCAGATTTAGTTGTTTCATGAACAAATGCCGCCTCCAGTTTATCATATATCAAAGGGCTGCTTATTTCTAAAAAGCCTTCAAATCCGGGTATGGATAGAGCAATACAAATAACCCTTTTATTTTTACTTAATTCGAAATCTGCCATATTAAACTTATTGTATGGCCATAGAAAAAAGTGAAATCCATTACCCTTCTTTTCAGCCAATTTAGCTACCTTATTGCAAATATCAACCCGTTCTTGCCTGGAATAAGGACTAAAAGGTGAGAATGCGAAGTTTAATATAGAGTCAAATGGGTAATATTCCCATGTGTCAACGTTGGGGGATTCAAACAGCTTTTCAGTACGTGTGATTAAGCCAATTGATGGAAATGTAGATAAAACCACTATTCTGCCCTTCGCTTGTAAATCATCCATATATTCGTTCAGATCTCCTTCATTATCAAAGTGCAAAAGCCGCGTCTCTAAATTGCCTAACCCTAGTATATCCTTTTTTATAAAGTTGACAAGGTAAGTATTAAGCACATTTGCTGCGGCAAGACCAAATGGTAGATCAAGTTCGCGTTCGCCACATAATGTCCTTGAAGCTAATCGTTGCGATACCACAGGCTCCATACCAAATTGTTCTAATTTTTCGTTCATTTGATCGCTCAACTGGGTTTGATTTAACCCTGCCAGCCTCACAAATTCACTCATTTTTTCAGCATCTTGCAAAAAGTTATTTTTTTTGCTTGACATTTGAAGAATAGCTCCTTTAGACTTCTACGGTATGTAATGGCTTCATTTAGTATATAGTCATTTATTTTATACTGCTCAACCATTATAAATAAAGTCCGTTGCTTTTTTGTTATATCTAATATAGTATAGTCTAATTAAGTTAAGATTGGTACAGACGTGCAATTTTTATAAGCAGCTGTAAAAATTAACCTATAGAATGCCGCAATGATATGTAGGCAGCAGGAAGTCAGAAAATTGTCAGGTGAACATTGAGGACTGTTAGATGAAAAAAATATCCGCTGTACTTATAGTTTTTCTTTTTGTGTCTTCGAATAATGTCCATGCCTGGGGGGGTGGTAATTGGGGTAGTAATTGTGAGAAATGGAAGTCAGAGATAGCATCTTCAGTATGGAATATAGGGAAGTATATGACAGCTTATTCAAAGTATATCAGTGGCGCAATCGATCAATCGACTTTCAGATCTAAAGCCGATGATGCTATTGGAGATTTAGAACGTGTCTTATCCAGGGTAGACTCTGTTGAGTCATGTGCTGCGCATGACGGAAAGTATCAACGTAGACACGACTTGCTGAGTAATTCCTTACATACAGTACTTCCTCTTATGAGAGTAGGAGAGATAGTTTCTAGCGTTATATACGATCGACTAAGATCTAGCGAATAGCTAGGATCGAGCCAAACTAATTTGGACTTACGCAGAAATATGTTAACTATACGATTACTGGGCGTCATTCTAGCAATACTTCAAGCTACATAACACCAATGCGTAGGTCCTACCAATTAAGATTGTGCCCATTAGCTTTCCCATACCAAAGGACGTACGGTTTTCCAAGTTAGGATGTTATGTCCATTGTTGGAGCACCGTATGGAATAAGCAATGAGTAGCGCATTCCATTAATCTAGTAAAATAACTTATAAGGGATAATACACGCAAGTATTTATTCAAAGATATAAGCAGTTTTATTGTAACTACATACCTAGTTAGGGCTTCATTTATCAATAGTTATATTTTTACTACCTTCGTACGCTAGATACTGTATCTTATTTTTCAGCCAGTTGGCATTTAATATTATTTTAGCATGTTAATTATAAATAACTTATGTATTACGCATTTTTATTCGTGGGGTAGTTACGTTTCATTTACAAAACGGTGTTCCGGATAAAATGGAGGCAGATATGAAATTATTTACATTTATTTGCGCATTGCTAGTTGTTATACCGGCAAGACAGATATATGCAAGCCCATGTGATTCAAATAATTATGATAAAGCTGAGTATTATGCTGAAAAGGCTGGACACGAAATAGTCCGTAAATACGGAGGAGGTAATGATATTAGAGTTGTATTATCATCCTGTAGCTACAACTCATTTTCAGATTTATTTAAACTAAACATCCAAGTATACTGGAATGGTATTTTCTTTACTGATACTCACTATAACATTGACGGCGAGTTAAAAATGCAATCAGATGGAAGTAATACCGAATTTGCAGAGACTTATGCCAATGATTCAGTTGAAGATCTTAAAACTTTTAGAGTCATTGTAGGTGGAATAATATTGCTCGGAACATTATCGCATCAAAATTAGTTCAATATGTATCAAATCAATTCAATGGTATTTATATGAGTGATTATTCATGCTGTCCAAGCTGCGGTAGAAAACCATACCAAGGTATCTTAGGAGGCTGGTTTAAGGTTTATCGTTGTAGAAAATGTAGCTGTGTATTTTGTTTTGAGTGCAAAAATAGCAATACCGGGACTAAATGTCCTTCATGCGGATCTACCGATAAATCTACAGCTGGAAACTGTGGATAAAATAACTAAAAACATAAACCTCGTTATCGTTACGCGCCGCGGTACGGAGGGAAAGCGTTGTATCTAAGGTGGGATGCGCTATCGCTCTCCCGCCCTAGTGTGCTGCCAATAACGATTTATCAAAGGTTGAAGGCACAATCGGGATAAATTGTTTTTAAATGAGTAAACCCTAGATATGTTTCTAAAC
>JXSN01000215.1 GCA_001276605.1 Achromatium sp. WMS2 | reverse complement strand
TCAGTGGCTAAAAATTGGTATATGGGCAAATCGGTCTTCATACTGGGTTATTCTAGCATGAACGATATGCATATTCAAGAGTACGTTGTGGGGACGCTGGAGCGTCCCCGGTGACGTTCCCACGCTGGAGAACGGGAACGATCAAAGGATAATTTTATGGGAACTCTCAACTATTCAATAATTCCTCAACGCTTTTAGCGTCAAAAATCCCATCCGCCCAAGCTCTCAATTGGTCTGGAGTGGCAGCATCTAACTTTTCAAGTGTGGATGTGGAAAGTTTACCAAATCTGCGTGTAAGCAGACTTTTGAGTAGTGCCAGTTGGCCCCTAACCTCACCCCTAGCCTCACCCTTAGCCTCACCTTCAATTAGGCCGAATTGTCGGCCCCTAGCCTCACCCCTAACCTCACCTTCAATTAGGCCAAATTGGCGGCCTCTGGCCTCACCCCGAACCTCGCCTTTAGCTACCAATTCCTTATATGCTCGGGTTTCTTCAAGTGAAGTAAGCACGTGTAACATATTTGCAATCTCCTGAGCAGTATTAGTTTTAAATCGCTCCATAAACCAAAACTGTAAAATTGCTCCCAGATTATTACGAATTTGGGGATCTAATTGCGGGTTATTTACGGTCTGCCAACATTTTGGCGCCAATTGCCTTAAAATTGTGTTATCCTCTATAAGCAATGGGGCCAAGGTCAAAATAAATGGGTCAGCAGATTCTGCAATGCGTTCAGAGGAGAATTTGTCCTCCAAGTATACTACCGCAATTTGACCTGTTTCCGGCTGCCACTGAAAATTCTGCTTATCCACTTTAGTTTCTGGAAAAACCAATACCCCGCGTACATCCACACCAGGATGTTGTTCCCCATATAAGGATATTTTCGACATCAGGTTATACCTAATGCTGGGGTTAGGTTGGGCTTGAAATTCCACAACATACACTGGCCCAATGCCGTCACTGGGGGCAAACATGGCATCAATCCGACGTTCGCCACTTTTAAGCGTCGGTGCCGAAAATTGGTATTTATCGGACAATTCGATGCCAGTAAGCGTGGTGAAAGCCTTCGGATCGGTGGCTAAAAATTGGTATATGGGCAAATCGGTCTTCATACTGGGTTATTCTAGCATGAACGATATGCATATTCAAGAGTACGTTGTGGGGACGCTAGAACGTCCCCGGCGACGTTCCCACGCCGGTGCGTGGGAAAGATCAATATGGTAATCACATCTATGGGCTGAAGGGCATGGGAATGATCAAAATATGTTTATGTAAAAACCGCCCTTAAGATGTAATTACGCAAATATATAGTGTATTTCTGAATAAGTTTCGTTTTAGTAAATATGAAAAACTAGATTACAAAGTTTAATGTATTAATTAATATATTACTTTAATATTACTTACCTGGAGTTGCGACTACAACATACCCTATACAGTATATTAAAAATTAATGTATTACTCATAAATAACTCAAGATATACTGTATCAGACTGGGTTAATGGCGTTCTCTGTGCATTGCATATCTGAATGCTAGCACGCAGTATATCTAATTGTTAATGCAATGTTAGGAGGAGTAATTTTATGTCTAAACAACATCCTGTAGTCGCGGTTACTGGATCCTCCGGTGCCGGTACGACTACCGTTAAACGCGCCTTTGAGCATATATTCTTTCGTGATAATATCGATGCTGTGGTAATTGAGGGTGATAGTTTTCACCGTTATGATCGTATGGAAATGCGTGAACAGGTTAAAAAATACTTGGCTGAAGGCAAAAATCTTAGTCACTTCGGGCCTGACGCCAATTTATTCGATGAGTTAGAAAATTTATTTGAACAGTATGGTAAACATGGAACCGGACGCCAGCGTTATTACTTGCACACTGAGGAGGAGGCGGCAGAACATAACAGACGTTTGGGAACTAGTTTAGGCGCTGGTCAATTTACTCCTTGGGAGGATATTCCGGCAGGCTCGCAACTGCTATTCTACGAGGGATTACATGGGGGGGTGGTAACGGCGGAACACAATGTGTCCAGACATACCGACCTGCTTATAGGGGTCGTACCAATCGTAAATTTGGAATGGATTCAAAAAATACAGCGGGATAACTTTGAGCGTGGTTACTCGGCTGAAGCCACAGTAGACACCATATTGCGGCGCTTACCTGATTACATTAATTATATAACTCCGCAGTTTTCACGTACTGATATCAATTTTCAACGTGTTCCTACAGTAGATACCTCTAATCCATTTATTTCTAGAGAAATTCCTACGCCTGATGAAAGTTTGGTCATAATAAGATTCAAAAATCCCAAAAAATTTGGAGTTGATTTTCCCTACCTGTTACACATGATACACAATTCCTTTATGTCGCGACGTAATAACCTGGTAGTACCGGGGGGCAAAATGGGATTTGCTATGGAGCTAATTTTAACCCCAATAATTGAAAGATTAATGGAAGAACAGGATAAGCGAGATTAGACAAGCAACTAAATCAATTTATGGGTAAGCCTAATTCCCTAGGGCCGGACAGTATAATCCAGTATTGATAACTATTTTTAGTTATTCCCTATTCCACAAATCTAGTTTTAGGTTTATAATCCTTATCGATAAACAAAGTTGCTTAGAACAGGGGCCGTAGCTCAGTTGGTAGAGCGTCGCGTTCGCAATGCGAAGGCCAGGGGTTCGATCCCCCTCGGCTCCACAAATTTTAGTACCAAACCTTACAGGTAGCAATTAATTCCCAAATAACCCCAGAGAGAACCACAACTTATGGCCGCATTTAACACCCATCTTCGAGTAGGACTAGCGGTAAGTGGTGCACTTGCTATAGGGTCAATTGTTGCCGGCGCGGCCCTCGGCCCGGCCTTTATCTACTTTGGTCTAGGAACCTTGGGAAGTTTGTTGCCAGATTTGGACGCTGACAATTCGATCCCTACACGGGTTGGTACAGGCTTAATATCAGTAACTGCCGCATTTATTGTCGTGTACTTACTGGTGGGTAGAATACCCTTCCCACCGAGCATACCCCAACCTTTGGGGATGGCTGGAATCTGGCTTGTAACCTTCCTCCTGTTTAGGTATCCAATATTTGCTATCTTAATTCGGATTACTACCCATCGGGGATTATTTCACTCCATACCAGCTGGTATCTTCGTTGGATTAGCCACGGTGGCAATGAGCAGCCACCTTTTGGTGACGTCACTGACAAAGGAGCGGGGATCAGGACAGACTAAATATAGGCCAACACAGGCTATGTACAAGGCCGCGTACCCAAGACGGTTTTATTAAGCCCATAGATTAAATGCATTGCTAAAAGAAGTTGGAACTTTCGTACCAGCCCATTGGACGTTGTATATACCTCCTAACATTAAATGGGATAAGTAGCCCTTGGTCAAAAAGTCCC
>JXSN01000214.1 GCA_001276605.1 Achromatium sp. WMS2 | reverse complement strand
AAAAAATGGCTGCCTCTAGCTGATTCCGGAAAACACATGTGTGTAAGAGAGTTAGGGCGACAAGAACCAACGCCGTCTTTACGGTATAGGGCGGAGTGGGTCTGCACTTATGTTTGAAATTGGTATGCTTGAATTTAGTCTTTAATTTTTTGTCAAGCATTAAAAACTGGATTATCGAGTTTCCCAAATACCCATAAAGGTGGATCGCTCCCCTTTGCAATAGCACCTCAAATACCGCCTAGCTTTTCCTTTGCAGGATTAAAATTTTTTCAAATTTCCACCTGAATTACAGTAAGCAATAACATAGCAAGTTAATTAAATTCATATGTTTATACATTGAAATTAGTTGTGATTGTAAGTGTTTATTTCTTATGCTGCACACTTAATATTACGGATATACTAAAATAATGATATAATAATCATTGATTTTTTGAAACTATTATGCTTAACCACTAAAAAGATAACATTTATAATAAAACTGTTATAAAATGCATGGATAGCAAGTGGGAAAACACAATGTGAAGCCATGATTATATCTTCTTAATTTGCTTAAATGCCAAAATTGTTCCTAAAAAATTACCCAAGCTTATTAATTAACTGCTAATATTAATGATACTTAATAGTAATTAGTTTAATAAATAGCAGTATCTTTTTTTTTTATAAGGTCTAAAATGAATCTGTGGAGGATCTATGGATACGAAGTTAATCCTAGTGATTGACGACGATCGCGCCGTGCGAGACGCCTTCGATTTAGCACTTTCAGAAGATTATGAGGTACAATTAGCTGAAAGCGGAGAAAAAGGATTAGATTTAGCTCGCAATCGCAAACCAGATCTAGTTTTTTTAGATTTGAACATGCCAGGGATGGACGGCGTAGAAACTTTATGCCGCCTAAATGACCTAGACATCAAAATCAAGGTCTACATAGTTACCGCTTTTGCCCAAGATTACATGCAAGGTTTACGCGCCGCTAAAGATAGAGGCACCAAGTTTCAACTAGCAGCCAAGCCATTAGATGCCAAGCAAATACGCGCTATTGCCGGGATAATGACCCAGGATGCTTGACAATTTTTAATATAAAGTAAGGAGCAACACCATGAGCAAATTACAACTAGGCCTTTTTGTAGCTGGTATAGACGACGAAGTGCAGCAACAGTTAGACCAGTTGGGTCTCGCCATGGATCGCGAAATGGGTGCTGGCAATTGGATAATAGATGTAATAGACGTTTTAGAAGAACCTGAAAAGGCCTTAAGAAGCGATATTTTTGCTACCCCCACTCTAGTTCGCGTCACTCCACCGCCTGTTCTAAAACTGATAGGAGACATAATCTACCCTGATAAAATACTATCCATGGTAAACCTTGCCAAGAGGAGTAACTAATAGTTATAAATATCTCTTATGGAAGAATAAAATAACTCATTTTACAATATTAATTAATATTAAACCACACTGATTATTTGGTCTGAATCTGGATAACAATTATTAAAATTGGTATAACGTACGTTATCACCAAATAACATTGTGGTACTTTATTTCTTTAAGTGGCAAACCAGTTTACATTAAGTACCTTAATATCAAACTTAATACAACAAACATTTAGCTAAATTTTAAGGCTAAAATTGCATATGACGATCGAAAGCAACAATTCCGACTCATCCGTAGATAGTCAAAGTATCTTAAGCTTATTTACAGCCATTCCAGACGGCATAATTGTCTTGGATACTTCAGGAATTGTTTTATATGCCAACGATCAAGCGGCCAACATTTTCGGAGGCCGTGAACTCGTAGGCAAAAATATCGGATTACCTACCACACCAAAAGGTGATGGCACCAATATTCGCTTCCTTGATAGCACTGGAAAAATTGGCTGGGCTGAGCTTAGAGCCGCCCCATTAAAATGGGCTGGAAAGCCAGCAACCGCTATCAGCATCCATGATACCACAGCCCACAGACTTATGGAGGAACAGTTAGCCCTAGCTGGAATGGTTTTTGATAACACCAAGGAAGGCATCATTGTCACCCAAGGCGACGGCAAAATAGTTAAGGTAAATCAGGCTTTTAGTGCTATAACCGGATATGGCAGCTCTGAAGCTATTGGTAAAACACCAAAGATACTTAAATCTGGGGTCCACGATACTGCTTTCTACAGTACTATGTGGTATTCTATAGTTAATCGCGGATTCTGGCAAGGCGAGGTCATTAATAAACGTAAAAACGGTAATCTTTATCCGGCATTGCTTTCTATATCCTCAGTAAAAAATGACAAAGGCAAGGTTGCGTATCTAGTTGGGATTTTCACCGATATGACCTCGCGGCGCAAGATGGAAGCTCTGTTAGAACGTGACATCAGCAAGCGCAAAAAAACCGAAGCCCAATTACGTAAGCTGGCCCAAGCAGTAGAACAAAGCCCAGAAAGTATAGTTATAACTGACATAGATGCTAAAATTGAATACGTAAACGACAGCTTCCTAGAAAAGACTGGTTATACCAGAGAACAAGTAATCGGCCAAAATCCTAAAATACTGGGGTCTGATAAGACACCAACCGCCACTTATAGAGAACTTTGGGATGCCTTAACGGCTGGCCGCCCCTGGAAAGGAGAATTTGTCAACAAACGCATCGATGGCAGTGAATATGTAGAATTTGCAATAATAGCACCTCTCCGACAGCCCGACGGGCAAATTAGCCACTACGTAGCCGTCAAGGAAGACATAACAGAAAAAAAACAACTTGCCGCCGAGTTAGATCGCTACCGACATCACCTAGAAGAACTAGTTGCCCGTCGTACCAGTGAATTGGAACAGGCAAAAGTTCAAGCCGAAACTGCCAATCGAGCCAAAAGCACATTCCTGGCTAATGTGAGTCACGAACTGCGCACCCCACTAAATGCCATCCTCGGACATGCCCAAATCCTGGAGCATGACCCAAGCCTCAACGAAGGTCAAAACAAATCCATCCATATCGTAAAGCGCAATGGCGATCATCTATTAACCTTGATCAACGACGTTCTAGACTTAGCCAAGATAGAAGCCGGCCTGCTGGAATTATTTCCCGCAGCCTTTAACCTGAAAAAATTTTTTAATGAATTGACGGATCTATTTCGCTTAAGAGCCATTGAAAAAGGCCTACTTTTTAACTACATAACAACTGATAAACTCCCCTTTGAAATCAAAGCTGACGAAAAACGCTTGCGTCAAGTCTGCATGAATCTCCTTGGCAATGCCATTAAATTTACTGAAAAAGGTGAAGTACGCATAGAAGCCGACTATCGCTACGGCCACTTACTGATTGATGTGGCAGATACTGGTATTGGGATTCCAAATAATATGCGCACCCAAATATTTAAACCCTTCATTCAAACTGGTGAAAATAAGTATAAACAACAAGGAACTGGATTAGGGCTAGCTATTAGCTTTAACATAGTGGAACAAATG
>JXSN01000213.1 GCA_001276605.1 Achromatium sp. WMS2 | reverse complement strand
GCATCTCCATGCATAAAGCTATAAGGTTGAGAATGCTGCTAGCTCCCAAAGTATAGCCAGTGTTGGGTGCTAAAGAGTTGATGGGGGTTTGTCCGGCAAGCTTACCCAATACGCGATTAAAGGCACGAGCTTCGGCTTGATCACTGACCTTGGATCCACGTCCAACGGCGGCAATTACATCTAGCTTTGCAGGATCCACCTTAGCTTCATTGATGGCGGTCATGATTGCCTGGTATTGTGCGCTACCAGAGGGATCCGGAATTACCATGTGGTAGCCATCATTCGACGCTCCAACACCAACTACTTCGGCATAGGGATTAATTTCACTGCGGGCTGCGCTTTCCATTGATTCCAACATAACTGCCCCCACGGCTTCTCCAAGTTGGTAGCCTTTACGGGAAGCGTCGAAGGGTCGCATCGGGTCTGTGTCGAGCAGGCGAAAGTGAGAAAATACCTGGTTTTGGCGAGGATGGAAAAAATCAAAGCCAATGGCAAGTGCTGCATCCACCAGCCCACAACGGATCATCTCGTAGCCCAGAATTACAGCATTACCGCCTGAAGCACAAAGCGTCGAAAAGGGAAAGGCCATAGCGGGCCCAAGAGAAGTTTCAACGATCGCCCTAACGGCAGAAGATATGGCAAATTCATCGTTAAAATTACGTCCGTAGAAGGAGGGCGTTGGCAGTAGATCTACGGAAAATTGCGCGAAAGCTGGAAACGCTTTGCGGATGCGTGACACCGCTGGACGCAACCCAACAGCACTACCTACAAACAGGGCTGGTGGACGTGTCCCCCTTGTAAAATTAGCATCGACTAAGGCCTCTTGAGCCGCTGCTAGTACTGTAAGTGCTTGTGGATCAAAGCGTTTACGCAAATCTTCCGAAAAACGTTCTGGTATGCCCTCAGGCAACAAAGCTGCTAAGGGGACTTGGCCAGCACGTAGTCGGTATTCACCGGCTTCTGGATGCTGCCGGAAATCTACTATGCCACTACGCCCGGCTAATAGGTTGGCAAAAAATGTTTTGACATTGGTTCCGATAGACGTGATCGCACCAAGACCGGTGATAACAACCCTTGACATCAGGTGGATCTCCACATGTAATCGCTGGACTTTCCTTGATCTTGAAAAATTTACGGTGTAGATTTATATCCAAACAACTTTCATAGCATCCTGCGAATTTAATGTCCACATAATTTTTAATAATTTGTACAAAAATAAGAGCTTCTAATTTTGGGGCCGGCGTAAATTACGCTGCCACGGCTAGGGCTGGATTTACCATGTTGGATACTTGGGTTATTGGCTCGGTGCTAGTGGTAACCAATTCAATCTTTATCCGACCTAATATTGGGACGACTTTATTAAAGTATTGAACTACCACCCCATTTGGGCTCCATTGGTTGGTGGATTGATGTTCATTAGGATTAACACCTGCCATCCCTAGGCCAAATCCGCAGTTGCGAATGGCATCGTGTAGTTTATTCTTAGGCGTTGTGCTGAATACCGGCCGAAAAGCGATATGGGAAACTTCTTGCGCTAACCATCCAGCGTTTAAATCTACCAAAGCAGAACTGGGGGTAAAGAATTCTAGTTTTCGTTCTGGAAAAAGTTTGTGATAGGCCTTGGTTATTTGGACTTGAAGATCCGGCAAGTCGCAAGCATGTCGTAAAAAATCGGCCATTACTGTGCTTGCAAAACGTTCTTGCACTTGATAGTCAAGGCTATTTAGGCAGGAATCCATGGCATCTTCGTGGCAGCTTGGGGTAAGAACTCCCAAATGATCAAAAATAAGAAAATTCTCAATTTGATGGCCATTGAACAACAGCTGCATCAGGACGTCGCTATGATTTACTAAATCTGCGCAACAAGATGCGGCTGTGGCGATTACTTCTTGTGTATTCCAGTTGTCCATTGGGGCCTATTCTCTTACTTTATGAAGATTTTTCTAGTTCGAATGGTTCATATTTGCTCGCTGTGCATCCACGTTCAAGGTAAATTATAATTACTGTTTTGCATATTAGCTGTTAAATTTTGCACATTTATTTTGTTAAATTTTGCACATTCGCTTTATCAATGGTTCGGACAGTTTTTAAGTAGCAGCGAATTATGGGACTCGATAATCCAGTTTTTAATGCTTGACAAAAATTAAAGACTAAATTCAAACAGACCAACTTCAAACATAGGTGCAGACCCACTCTGCCCTATACCGTAAAGACGGCGTTGGTTCTTGTCGCCCTAACTCTCTTACACACATGTGTTTAGTTGATTGCTGCAAAGGTGCCAGGGGCATTATACTCGACGTTCAAATAAAATACACTAATATTCAAATATAATAACAAACCAACTATCAAACCGATATTCCGCATCAGGAATTATAACCATTTGATAACAATTATATTTGTATTTTTATAACAAAAATAAATATCATTAATAATTAGCAAGTTATATAGCAGCTGCGGAATATCGGTAAGTAGGTTTGTCACCCAGGCTGCGGAGAATTTTTGCCATCCGCGCGTCCAAACGTGCATCACCGAGATCAGATGTTTTGACTTCGTCATTTACCCAACACATGACACACCTCCTTGGTTATCAATGTGACCTTATATAAAGTATAACATCACAAATAGAAATGTGTATAAGGATGAGCGCTGGAGCGTGGGAACGATCAAAACATATTTTTGTGGGAATGATCAGTGATTACCGCAACAACTCCTCAACACTGTTAGCATCAAAAATCCCATCCGCCCACGCTTCCAGCTGATCTGGGGTGGCAGCATCTAACTTTTCAAGTGTG
Organism: Achromatium sp. WMS2; assembly: GCA_001276605.1. Classification (GTDB taxonomy): domain Bacteria; phylum Pseudomonadota; class Gammaproteobacteria; order Chromatiales; family Chromatiaceae; genus WMS2. Next base: position 665 of record JXSN01000213.1, on the reverse strand, counting down.
GATGTGGAAAGTTTACCAAATCTGCGTGTAATTTGGCGTTTGAGTAGTTCCAATTGGCCCTCAATTAAACCAAATTGGCGACCTTTATCTACCAATTCCTTATATGCTTGGGTTTCTTCAAGTGGAGTAAGCACGTGTAACATATTTGCAATCTCCTGAGCAGTATTAGTTTTAAACCGCTCCATAAACCAAAACTGTAAAATTGCTCCCAGATTATTACGAATTTGGGGATCTAATTGCGGGTTATTTATGGTCTGCCAACATTTGGGGGCCAACTGCTTTAAAATTGTGCTATCCTCTATGAGCAATGGGGCCAAGGTTAAGATGAATGGGTCAGCAGATTCTGAAATGCGTTCAGAGGAGAATTTGTCCTCCAAGTATACTACCGCAATTTGACCTGTTTCCGGCTGCCACTGAAAATTCTGCTTATCCACTTTAGTTTCTGGAAAAACCAATACTCCGCGTACATCCACACCAGGGTGCTGTTCCCCATATAAGGATATTTTCGACATCAGGTTATACCTAATGCTGGGGTTAGGTTGGGCTTGAAATTCCACGACATACACCGGCCCAATGCCGTCACTGGGGGCAAACATGGCATCAATCCGGCGTTCACCACTTTTAAGCGTCGGCGCCGAAAATTGGTATTTATCGGACAGTTCGAT
>JXSN01000212.1 GCA_001276605.1 Achromatium sp. WMS2 | reverse complement strand
GCAAGGGGTTCCAACCTATGGCACAGTGCATCTGGGGGCGGTGTGGCCAGGCATTGAGGTAAGCCTCAGTGCCAGAGGAAATAACGTAGAAAAGCTGTTTACTCTCGCTCCCGGGGCAGATCCAAATGCTATCCAATTAGCTGTAGCCGGTGGGGAGTTGTCCATTAACACTGGCGGCAGTTTGGAAGTGGCCCATGGAGATAAGCCTCTGGTATCTTTTACCTCACCCATTGCCTGGCAAATAAATACTGATGGCACTAAACAAGCAGTTAGGGTTAATTATCGCTTAGCTGGCAATTCACGACAAATTTATGGTTTTAGCTTGGAAAATTATGATGCTACGCGGCCGGTGTTTATTGATCCGATAATTCAATCCACATATCTGGGTGGCACCAATGCTGATTACATACATGCCCTAGCGGTAACCAATAACGCGGTGTATGTTGCTGGATATACCTATTCTACTAATTTTCCTCAAACCAGCGGCAGTGCCCAATCTACTAGTGGTGGTGGTAACTACGATGGAATAATTGCCAAACTAAATTTAGAGCTTACTAGCATTATCCAGAGTAGTTATTTAGGAGGCACTAGTGATGATTACATTAATGCTATAGCTACAAACAATGAGGCAGTATATGTTACCGGATACACCACTTCTACTGATTTTCCTCAAACAAGCGGCGGAGCCCAACCTAATCACGGCGGTGGCTACAGGGATGGTATAGTGGCCAAATTGAATTTGGACCTTACCAGCGTTATGCAAAATAGTTATTTGGGTGGTTCTAATTCTGATCATCTCCGTGCCCTGGCTGTAACCAGTGAGGCCGTGTATGTATCCGGACAGACCACATCTACTGATTTTCCTGAAACTAGCGGCGGTGCCCAACCTGCTGGCGGGCTAGTTGATGATGGCATAATTGTTAAACTGGATTTAGGGCTTACCAACATCATACAGGGTAGCTATTTAGGTGGCTCTCGTTCTGACTATATCTATGCCTTAGTCGCAACTAGTGACGCAGTATACGTGGCTGGATACACTAGATCTGATGATTTTCCTAGAACTAACGGTGGGGCCCAGCCTAATTGGGGCGGTGGTACGTATTATCTTAACAATTTTTTATCCTATTATTCTGATGGAATAATTGCTAAACTGAATTTGGGTCTTACCAGTATCCTGCAGAGTAGTTATTTGGGCTCCGTTGGTGAAGACCATATATATGCTCTAGCTGTAACCAATGACGCTGTATATGTTGCTGGAGATGCGGGATCTCTTACCTTTCCTGCAATTAGCAATGGGGCTCAACCTGCTCATGGTGGCGGTACCAATGACGGTATGGTGGCCAGATTGAATTTAGAGCTTACTAATGTCATACAGAGTAGTTATTTAGGTGGTTCTAACTCTGATGTGATCAATGCCCTGGCCATAACCGATGAGTCAGTGTATGTCACTGGGTATACCTGGTCTACCAATTTTCCTACAACTAGCGATGGGGTACAAACCAATTACGGTGGTGGTAGTTATGATGGAATGATTACCAAACTGAACTTGGGGCTTACCAGCATCGTTCAAAGTAGTTATTTGGGTGGCATCGGTTATGATGAGCTCAAAACCATTGTCATAACCAATGATGGTGTTTACGTCGCGGGGTCTACCTCGTCCAATAATTTTCCTAGAACCAGCGGCGGGGTGCAGCCGGCTTCTGGTGGCAACTGGGATGGCATAATAACAAAAATAACATTAGGTATCAACGCGTTCTGTCAGCAATGCCTCCCCAACCACGGCGGCTGGCGGGCGATTTTGCGGTAATATTTTAACCTATATGTGCGATTACGCCGCCACTAATTTGCTAATCGTACCTATGGCATTTCCAAAATTCTGGATATTTTCATTCAGATAATAAATAAACGCACCTATAGCCCATTATTTACTGCAACCACTACCCAGCCAGGTAGGGTACGCATCGCCAAAATTGCTACGCTGCCATCCCTGGCCTTTGGATTCCGGCAATCCATGCCGGAATGACGTATAACCCCCTCGCCATCAATGGAGAGGGGGGCAGGGGCTGAGGTAAGTAGTTTTTTTAACTGGGAGCGCGGGCGTCTCGCCTGCTGTTCTTCTACAGTACCATGGGTGCGATTACCCCATTACGGCGGGATTCACTGCGTTTCTCCCGCCCTACCGCGCTGCCATCCCTGGCTTCTGATTCCGGCAATCCATGCCGGAATGACATAAAACCCCCTCGCCATCAATGGAGAGGGGGCATGGGCTGAGGTCAAGGCAAATTTACCTTAAAAATCAAAAAAGCAAATATCACTGTCCAACCCGCACAAGGCGGACCTGCCTGGCATGAGATCTACCATTCCAAAGGCCGTCGCCGTAACCGAAATACAGGTTCCACGCGTACCTAGAGTCGGAAGCAAACGCAGATGCCGACCAAAAACCAGATTCAGGCCATTTCCCAGAAACATTGGGGAAAACCACCTGATCAATGGTTGGTCGCTCGTAATTACCATCACACATGTTACCAGTATCATTCCAAGTTTGCGGTTTACCATTACTACAATACACCAAAGTGCGCAATTCCTCAATAGTTGGCACCCGCCAATCGCTATACCCAGCAAAGGCAGGCCAGGATTTTTGCTGGCCATTGGGCATAACTTTATCCCAAGTCATACCGGTATTTTGTGTAAGAGTTCCAGAACAAGTAGTGCCAGTCCAAGTTTGCCCCTCCGCACAACGCTTCCACATCAAACCATTACGGGTATCCGTAACCGTACCATCAGGATGTATATGATAATGCCCACGAACCTCAAAGGTAACAGCAGGGGTTACGGTTTGATAACGTTCAGCTTCAGCACGCATATCATCATCTGCTTGAGAATACGGATTATTGGTCTGCACCGGATAACGAGCCAAAAACTCCTGCCAAGCCTTACGGTGATAAGCAACAGCACCCGGGCTTTCACGCACAAACGCCTTAACCTGATCAAAATCCTGCTGCATTCTCGTCTGCCACTGATCCCACTTCGCCTGTTCCGCTTTAGCCTCAGCCCTAAACTTAGTCAACCAATCTGTTTCCACAGGCGGCGGCGTCTGAGACTCACCAGGCGACCTAATAATATTAACAGGCTTAACACCCTGCCAACAATCCAGATTAGCTCCAGATAGTGATTGCAAATCCACAATTGCTCGCTCAACTGCCAATTGCCGGGTGCTACCATTTGAATTAAATACAATAGCCTTCACCGTTAATCCACCGCTATGATTCCAACTGCCGGTAATAAGGATATCCGATCTAGCCACCAACTCCGAATGGGTACAGGAAAAAGTACTTTCACCAGCAATACTGCATTCATTTTCAATAGCAATCAGCCCTTGTCGTGGCAACACCTCAAATTTATTACCGATAAAGCTGTTAGCATCGTGAAAATACTGTTCCAACCCCTCCGCCAGAGATTGAGTTAACGGCTTACAT
>JXSN01000211.1 GCA_001276605.1 Achromatium sp. WMS2 | reverse complement strand
ATGTAGCCACATATGACATTCCTAATGCATTTATTCAGACAGAGGTCAATTTACAAGATCAGCATGGTAACAAGATGATCATGGTCATAAGAGGAGCATTAGTCAACATTTTATGCTACATTGATGTATCATATAGAGATTACATAGTACGCGACAATGGAAGAAAGATGCTCTATGTACACATCATAAAGGAAATTTACAGATTGTTAGAGTCAGCACTGCAATTTTATAATAAACTGGCTAATGCCTTGACTACGCCTGGATTCGAAATCAATCCATATGATCCATGCGTGGTATATAAAGTTGTAGATGGCAAACATATCACAGTCACATGGCATGTTGACAATGTTAAAGTCAGCCATATGCTTGAACAAGTAGTGACAAGTTTTGTCGAGTGGTTAGATGAAAAATATGGCGACATCGGAAAAGTTAAGGTGACAAGAGGCAATTTTCATGAATATCTAGGTATGACACTGGATTATTTGATCCCAGGCCAAGTTAGTATTGACATGTCAAAATATGTGCAGCAGATGCTCAACAACTTTCCACAGAATGCTTTCTCTTACTTTTTCACCAGATTTCTTCAGTCTTTTCTGTAGACTGTAGATAATGACTAACTACTAATTCTTGACAGATTTTTGAACTGTGATCCTGTCTTTAATTTGTGTCATTATGGTAGCAAGAACTCTTGCTTCCTTGAGTGTCTATTCTTTTGTCTTTTGATCTGCTTGAATGTTTGTATAACTTTCTATGTAATTCCGGTTCTACTGGTTGTTGTGGTTCTGGTAATGCGACTTGTGCATCCTGGTTATTGACTTCTTGTTGTTCGTCATCTTCTAATGGTACGTCATTCTCAAGATCATTTTCATCTAATGGATATGGCTTGGTGTCCCATTCCATGTTGTCTTCATCTTCTTCATCATAAACCAAATCTTTGTCTGCATCTTCTTTGTAGACATATTCTTCGTCTTCATCATTTTCATCGTTGTCATCATTTTCGGAGTTAGTCACTTCTGTGCTTTCATCTGATTCCACTTCTGTAAGAGAATCATACAGAATAAGTCCTGTTTTATCAACAATATTGAGACCCAACATGTCATCTTCCTTAGCCAACTGGTTGACTCAGGCAATGACTTTGTTGGTAATTGGGATTACCATCACTTTCCAAGGATGGCTAATGCATTTCATATCGAGGTTGTAGACAACATGCCAACCTTGTGCATTGGGGTTCATTCTGAGATATAGTGCATCATATGTGTGTTGCGTCATTGTATTACTCAGGTCTGGAGCACTGTGCGCTTGTACATATGCCAAGCAAGGTATTTCAATGTGACTTGCTTTGATTTTGGTATGATGTAGGATTTCTCTTGAACTGAAAATCTTTGAGCATTTTCCTTTTACCAGAAAAAATTTAATTTCTTGGCTGTCTCAGTAACTAAGTACTTCATACAAGTTCAGGGGATACCATTGTATGGTAATCTGTGAAACTGAGCTTGAACTCTATCCTCTATTGTTCGATTATTTTGCTTGGCTTCTGGAACATGTTTGCCTTTACTTGTGATATTTGGAATAATTCCGTGTTCCCTTTTTAACTGTCATAATATGGGTGCAAATTTGTTATCAGCACTAATTTGCTCCACCACAAAACCGGCTCTGTGATATACCTCCATAACCTGTTCTAGACTAATGCAGTAGCTCTGTTCTTCTTTATTCTGTACCCATAATACTGTGCAATACTGAATATTTCTGGAGATTGTTGTGACAAACACCATTCCATTAATAAACATTGTGTCTATCGCTAACTTGACATATCTCTGATTCATAATCATTTCATTGAGGATTTTGACTGTTTCATGGATAACTGGTGTATGCTTGTGTCATGTTTCCTTGCCTTTAATTACCACAATGTCTGGACTGAAAATCTTTTCTGATATATTGATGCCATTTTGTGTTATGTTGAGATCCTTGATGCTATTCATTTTGATGATAGTCTTGATGTCATTAATGGATGGATATCCTACAGAGCAAGCTCTGACTTCATTCCATTCAGTCTGTTCCTAGGTCAGCTACTTAGTAAGAGGGAGGTTATGGAATAACTGGGATCAGCTAGATAACTGTGATCTAGTGACCTTCTCCTTAGCTAAGTTGACTTGGTGGTGCAGGAAGGCACTCCACTGTCAACCCGATGTGGGACAGTGGGATAATTTATTCTATTGCTAAAACGAAGTGGAGGGAGTGATAGCCTCAACAATGTGTACAATCCGTGTGAGGAACTCGGATTTATGTGAGGCACTCCCTCCAGTCTAAACACCAATATTTGCCGGCAGGCTTGCCAATGGATGTTCTTCCAGTCTTGTAGCCTCATAGCCTCCACAAAAATTGGTGTTGACGGTTATCCAGGAGTGGGGCCAGCTGCCTTCTCACTCCCTGTTCACGGAACCCCAACAGAGCAAGCTCTGAGTTCATTCTGTTCAGTCTGTTCCTAGGTCAGCTACTTAGTAAGAGGAAGGTTATGGAATAACTGGGATCAGCTAGATAACTCTGATTCCATGACCTTCTCCTTAGCTAAGTTTAGTTGGTGGTGCGGGAAGGCACTAAACTGTCACCCCAAAGATGGATCAGTAGTGGAGCGCAAATGCTGGAGCTTGAGCCAGGGGAGTGCCAGAGCCACCACTGATTAATCCACACCCAGTGAAATTGTTGTGATGTCCTGAAGTTCCTGAGTCTTCCAATGTTGCATGGTCCAGTATGGAATAGAATTGTTCTGTTAACAGCATTCTTCTTGTGACTCCATGGCTGAACTCTTGTAATTGCTTTCGGATATATCTCAGGAATGCGACACTACTCCACCTGCCAATCATCATGATGGTGTGTACTGGTATGTTATTAAGGTACATGGCCATGGCAGCTCCTGATCTGATGGAGTGTGTGCCTAGATCACTTGGCTCAAATCCTAGTCGTTGAGTCCCATGGATTACCACTGCTAACCGCAATTGTAAAAGCATGTCTGATGCTCTGAGTAATTGCAATTTTCCTTCTGAATTTTGGAACACATTCACAGGCGTGGTCTGGCATGTACCTGGATAGGATCGAACTCTAATAACCACTGCTATCCAGGCCACTACTGGGCACAATAGTGGGTCCCCGCTTCTGTGTTGTGTGATGGTTTCTCCCCTAGTGTCATTCTTCTGAAGAAAGAATGTCACACTCATCGAATCACAGTATTTGGTGCTGCACACAACTGGCAATAGGTGCCTTCTTCTTTGCCATACGCAGCTGTGAATACACAGAGGTAACAGGAACAAGAAGGACAAAAAGACTAGTACTCGAACACTTACGGTTCTTTTACATATCAACCAAAATAAAACATGAAGACCTCAGCACCAAATACTGTGATTCGATGAGTGTGACATTCTTTCTTCAGAAGAATGACACTAGGGGAGAAACCATCACACAACACAGAAGCGGGGACCCACTATTG
>JXSN01000210.1 GCA_001276605.1 Achromatium sp. WMS2 | reverse complement strand
TCTTGATACCTATGTTCTAATAATAAAATACCTACAGGTATAGCCAACAAAATTCTTAAACAACTAATAATATTAGGTATGTAGCGAGCAGCAAATAAGGGCATGAGGGTGAATTTATGGCCCGGAGGCGCCACATGGAGGCTTTGGAATTGGTAGCCATGCATTTGCAAACTGCGCAAGAATTGGTCCGTACTGGTAAAGTCCTAGAACTGGTGGCTGAAGAATTGCGCCAGGCCCAAAATGCCTTGGGCCAGATCAGCGGTGAAGTTTTGGCCGAGGATGTTTTGGGAAGTATATTTGCGCAGTTTTGTATAGGAAAATAACCTGGGTGCTCAGTGCTCACCCGCTAATATTTTGGTAATGACTGTAAGCAAGCAAAGACACTTTCAGATTATATTTTTCGTGGATACTATGAGCTTTTTTCGTACTTTTGAAAAATATTTTTCTTTATATTCCAATGTATTTTGTTATCAAGGTATTAGTGGGTAAGTACCCCGTTTCGCTCAGGGTAGGGTAAATAAGTTCTAATCCTTTCCTGACTTCATCCGCCATGTATCCGATCGTTCCCATTTTTTACAAATTCCAGTTATTCTTTATGCAGTTGAATTATTATATACTAAAGTGAAGGTGGTAAGACCAATTCGTTTTGCTTGTATAATGATGTGTTGTAAATTACATGGTCAAACAAGCTAATGGCTAAGAGGTCTAGGACGTTAGTGCCCTATAATAGCCATAGAATTATGGTTATAAACTCTAATATCTTAATACCAGGGGACGTCACTAGCCCTATAATAGTGGATTATTGCTACTCATGCCCTTATTTGCTGCTCGCTACATACCTAATATTATTAGTTGTTTAAGAATTTTGTTGGCTATACCTGTAGGTATTTTATTATTAGAACATAGGTATCAAGAAACCCTAGGTCTTTTCGTCATGGCTAGCATCTCCGATGGTTTGGACGGATTTCTAGCTAAAAGATTTGGTTGGCAATCCCGCCTTGGTGGTTTTTTGGATCCTTTGGCCGACAAAACCCTATTTATTACCACTTTTGTAATCTTAGGCATTATAGGTCTAGTGCCAATTTGGCTAGTTTTATTAGCCCTGATCCGAGATGTCTTAATCATTGCCGGTACTTTATCCTACCAATTAGCCGTAGAGGATGTGCAACCAGCCCCTTCGTTAATAAGTAAAATTAACACTTTTATCCAAATGCTGTTAGTAATTGCAGTAATAGTAAGTGCTGGATTTTACCAATTACCTAAAGTACTTACAGACGGTTTAGAGCTAATACTTCTCTTTACCTTGATAACTAGTGGCTGGCACTATGCATATTTATGGGGCAATAAAGCATTCAAACTACGCCGATCCTAAGACTAAGTGCTGAGCCAATATCTCTAAAGGATGATACACCTGCAATTTTATCCCTAATTTATGAGCACCTGTTTTCAAGCGTAATGCACAACCAGTGTTGGTTGTTACTATAACTGTAGCCTGCATCTTCTTGATGATCTTAAACTTATCATCTAGTAACTCTTGCGAAAGCTCAGGATGTCGCAACATATAGGTACCAGCCGCACCGCAGCATACATCGTTATCATTCAGGGGAATAGCAGTTACACCAGGAATCTGGTTGAGCAAATTAAAACTTGCCTTAGGATTACCAATAGGATGGCGTTGGGTGCAGGGTACGTGTACCCACACTGTTTGTGGTTTGGATTTTGGGTTTAAGGTTGCGGACCAATCTAGATCAGCCACAAAATCGGTGGCATCTACCACCTTATTTCCAAGTTGGGTGGAACGTTTCAAAGTTTCTAAACAGGCACTAGCCACAGTTAGGATTTTGTCATGTTTAGACATAATGTTAGCTGTATTGCTTAGTTCCACATCGGCCTCGGCAGCGAATCCGGAGTGTTTATGCAACGCGCCACAACAACACGATTGCTCAGGAATATATGCATCATAACCCAAGTGGTTTAATATATTGATAAGGGCCTTGATAGCACCAGTATCGATAAAACGTCCTAGGCAACCTGGAAATATGGCAACTTTACCTATGTTCTTGGTAATAGCAGTGAAGGTGCCAGTGGCAATGCGCGATAATGGGGTCGTCGGTAACAAATTTTCGGCCGCGCCTAACGTGAATAACTTCAAAAGATTAGAACTGCGCAATGCGGTTTGTAACACAGAATTTTGATAGATCTGTACCAGTGGCATTATGGTATCTGGATACACTGCCAGATTTAGTAACTGGCGCTGTATCCAAAGCTGATTTTTTGAATGTTGGGCATTTATCTTAGTTCTTATCGCGTCTATAATTTCTGTAACCGGAGTTGCTGCTGGACACACAACCTCGCAAGCGTGACACTCCAAGCACCGGTCTATGCATTCAGTTGCTCGACCATCGTAGGGAAGAATGCCAGATAGTAAACCTTGAATAACAGCAACACGTCCCCTAGGCGATTCCGCTTCTTGCAAAGTTTTCCCATAAGTTGGACATTGCGGTAGACATAATCCGCATTTTACACAGGTATCGGCTAGTTGGAGAATTTGTTGTGAATTCATCTGAATAAACCTACTGCCAGCGCCTATAGATCAGTATTTGACCGTGTATGTCGCGCAGCGCCAACTGATTACCATATAATGCATATTGGTATCTAAAAACCCAGTTATATCCAGGTTGGTAAAAAATTAGGACATCCGTCTGAGCTTGAATTATCCCCCCTATCTGGCCACCAGTTGTTGCTTGTAGTTGAAATCTATTGCCCTGAAGCACCAGGCGTTCGCCGCCATTGCCTATCCAAGTACCATCCAATGTTGCATTGGTATTAGAAGCCATAGGATTGGGAATTGCTGGTCCTAAGTTACTTAACATGCGGTTATATGGTAAAGTAGCTTGGGGATTGGTGAATGACTGGGTATTATTCCAATTTTGTTGCCAATAACTATTGGAACCAAACTGACTTCCTAGGAAACCCATGCTCGCCATCATGTTTAGCATGACATTAGCCATGGTAACCCTAGGATCGGCATCCTCAGCATGTGCCAAAATTATGCTTCCGGAAAACAGTACTGTCAAAAATAGCGATAATATTTGTTTACCTATTGCATTAGATAACCTTATATTATGGCATGAATGTGAAGCTTGCCCCATAAAATTAAATATATTATTAAGTAAATAAAAATGAATCCTAAGTAAGTAATGCGTTATTATAGCGAAATTCTGGATAAGTTTTATGATTAATGCATATGCAGAGTATACCAGAATCAATTTAACCTTAAAATACTAAGTTGACTAAACATATCCAACTTGCTTAATCCAATATTATGCTGATATCTAAATCTAACTCCGCATCTAATTGGTGCCCAACTAAAGCCGAACTGGATGCATTGATGCGTCCAACTAGACCGTGGCCGGTACGTATGGATTCCTATAAATGGGGTATAGATAATAAATCCGTCGACGTATCCTTTAGTGAAATTTTC
>JXSN01000209.1 GCA_001276605.1 Achromatium sp. WMS2 | reverse complement strand
CTGATCGACTGGACACAAGTACATGCTTCTCAAAATTTTTTCCCTACAGAAAATATTGTTGCTGCTCAAGCATTTGCCAACGCTATGCAGCAGGGTAATTTAGCCTACTTTAGGTTTAATTCTGATTATCAAAAATTATTTACCAGAGGCAGGGCCACAGCGCCCGTCTATACTCATAGCCATCTTGCAATATACCCATGGTAAACCTCGCGTCATGCGTTTTACAAACCCTGGATTCAGTGCTAATGCTGCTGCTTCATAACTCGCAATTGTAACTACTTCAATTCCAGCCTGCTGTAACCTATCAAGTCCTTTTCCAGCAACCAAAGGATTAGGATCGCACATGGCAACCACTACTTGCTTTATTCCAGCCTGAATCAACGCCTCGGTACAGGGTGGTGTTTTCCCATGATGACAGCATGGCTCCAAAGATACGTATGCTGTTGCACCCTGCGCTTTGGGGCCGGCCATTTCTAGGGCTATGCGCTCAGCGTGTGGTTCACCTGCATATTCATGCCATCCTTCTGCTATAAAAACATCTTTGTCGGCAATTACGCAACCCACTCTAGGATTAGGCCGGGTTGTGTACAAACCATTAGTGGCTATTTGAATGGCGCGCTCTAAAAAGTTTAAATTGATGGTAGGCATATTAATTAAGTTTGAGGCTATAGTCAACAAATTTCCTAATTGCACGTTGGCATATGCGTTATCGTACTACCTACCATGTATCTACGGTATATACAAATAATCAAGATAGATATAGGCACATAGATAGTTGCGCTATGTTCTGCTCATTCTAAGGCGAGCTTCGTACCATAGTAACATCAAGTACGGTGGCATTGTTCCTGAATTAGCGGTTTTTTGTAGAAACTTTTGCCATATGGCTAGGGCTTCCTGATTGCTATTGGTGATCACCAGACCTAACATTGCAGTTCCCAATAGGAATTCTTCCGAACTCTGTAATAGTTGTTGTTTACGCTCTAGGGATTCCTCTAGGAGAATGCTAGCTTGTGACCCCATAGTGGCGGCATTGCGGGTGGCGATGGCCATAAATAGTTCTATCATGGAATTGACCAGTGCTGGTGCTTGTGACATGCAGGAAGCCTTGCTCAACTTTTCCACTAAACTTACCCCTTGATCCACCGTCAAATAGGGTAGGGTTACTGCCATAAAATTGCGGGCGGTATCCATCCATGCTATCCAATCCAAGCTTTTAGAACAAACGTTAGGATTTTCGGATCCAGCGCTGGCAAATAATTTTTGATAATCAGAATTAAACCTAAAGTAGGCTAAATTACCCTGCTGCATAGCGTTGGCAAATGCTTGAGCAGCAACAATATTTTCTGTAGGGAAAAAATTTTGAGAAGCATGTACTTGTGTCCAGTCGATCAGCTTGCTATTTAGCATTTCTAACATCGGGATAGGAGCTTTATGCCATAATGCAGGCGTATTCGCTGCGGAACGCACGTATCTAGCTTGGCCTGCATTTAGGTCTACGTACGGAAAATAATCGGAATTGACCGGCCCCGAAATACCAGCTAGTAACGTTTGTATATTACGTTTGGTTGCAGCCAAGCGTATTGTAAAATCTGCAGCAGCACGCAATTGTACATGCGCTAACTCTTTGGCTAATGGACCGTTTATTAAAGCATTAAAATCTGGGGTTGTTAAAAAACCTTGTTTTTTTGCTACTATTATGATATCAACTAGATTAGCATTATAAATTACATAATCAGGGAAGTTTTGGTCCAAAGCGCGTAGTATTGACAACATTAGTTGATCGTTAAATTCATAAGCATGTAGCCACTGAACAAAAAGCCCATTATTATTTAAAAAACTACTAACAGTGCGATAAAATTCAACTGAAAATAAGCTAGCTACACCACTTACCCACGGATTAGGAGGTTCGGAAATCAAAATATCATAGCTATTTGGATGTAAAGCAAAGTATGTTTTAGCATCCTCAATATGGATGTGACTGCGGGGATCGGTGTAGGCGCGTTCTACTCGGGGTCTGAAATGTTGGGCCCCTTCTATTACCGCTGGTTCGATTTCTACAGTGTCAACTTGCTGGACATTGGGATTGCCAAGTATTGTATGTGTAGTTAAACCAGATCCAAACCCAATATTGGCAATTTTTTGGGCCTGGGGATGATAAGCAAAGGGTAGGCTACCGGCCATGATCATGGTGATTTCGTCTCCTGATGGCGAATCTTTGGTCCCCATGTTAATAGATGCATCTGGCTTGCCATTATTAGCAATATATACACTATTGTTAGCCGTTTTGTGTTGTATTACGCTTACCGAGGATGTACTCCCATCCTTATAGTAAAGGAACTTACTACTGCTAGGTAAAATTGCCATACGACTGCGGTATACGCCCGCAGCCATTTGATATTGGTTAGCGGACATTAAGCTTAAAACTGCTATTAAGATCGCTAAACTAACAGCACCCAAACCAGTAATTGTTACTGTTGTATATTTGTTAGATTGTATTTGTGCCAATAAAAATAAGCCTAGGCCTATATCCAAAGAGGCGCCGAATGCAATCAAGCCTTGGACACCAAACAAACTCATACCGATATTCATGGCAAACACCACTCCTGCTATGGCACCTAGGGTGTTAGCAGCATAAATGCGACCAATGCTGGCTTCATCGGAGCTCCGTTGCATGAGTACGTGAGTAAAAAGTGGCAATGTCATACCGGCCATGAAGGTGGTTGGTAACATTATTAGCAAAGATATACTATGACTTGCGATAATATACAGGGAGTAACCGGTTTCTGTGGTTTGTAAACCATCTAATATCCAGGCCATAAAATTGAAAGATTGGGCGTAAGCTGGAATAGTTAATATTGCTAACAATCCCATTATTATCTGCACTAGGCCAGAAAACTTGATCGCATCAGTAGTTTTATCGATTTTAGATTTAATCCACAATCCTCCAAAGGCCAAGCCGGTTATGAAAGCGCTTAACATCAACTCAAAAGATTGGGTTGTGCCACCCAGTACTAGGCTTAACATGCGTAACCAGCCGATTTCATAGATGAAAGAAGCCGCGCCTGTAATGAAGGCAGCTATTAAAAACCAGCGTTCAATATTTACAGAATTAATGTCTATAGCAGGTTTATTTACAGGTGATTGTATGGGATTGGCATCTAAACGCAACAGGATGTATACCACTAAGGCTAAAGCTAGATTTAATAGACCGGCGGTTAGTATTGTACCTGGAAGGCCTACTTGGTCAATTAACCAAAATCCACTTACTAAAACCCCGATAGCCGCTCCTATGCTATTGGTAAAGTACAACATAGCTAGAGAACTTCCAGGATTATCTGGTCCCATTACCTAAAACTATTCTTAGGGCATGCCGCATACGCCCAATCCCTGGTTTTAGCAATTTTTATGGGCGGAATGGCCATCGGTTCTTGGCTAGCTAGTCGCTACTCCACCCGTTCGAAATCCTTACTCCTGTGGTATGCAATCGTA
>JXSN01000208.1 GCA_001276605.1 Achromatium sp. WMS2 | reverse complement strand
CCAAGGACTGGGATTAGCCTGTACCAATAATACCAGGGCAGTAGCAACTATCAATTTGTCGGCTACTGGAGTTGCCGTTAACAGCTAAATACACAACTTAATCCCCAGATTAATTATCCTTGTTGATTATATTTATAAATCTATTATATTCTCAGCACAGTGCTAGACAGAACCATTTTTTGTAAGCTGTTAACATCAAGTTTGCCCACACTATTGTAGGGTAATGCCGTTATCTGCACCAAAGCTCGAGTATTGCTTATTCCAGTATTAGTAATAATATTCTATCTGCCAATTACCAGTTCCAGATTAATATGTGCCGTTATTTTTGCCATTGCTGGCTTTACCGACCTCTTAGATGGGTATTTAGCACGTAAATGGTCGCAAACAACCTCTTTGGGAGCTTTTCTAGATCCAGTAGCCGACAAATTGATAGTTGCTACTGCCCTGGTATTATTGGTACAGGCTAATCCCAGTCCTTGGTTAGCCATACCAGCCGCGATTATCATAGGGCGCGAAATCACAGTATCCGCATTGAGAGAATGGATGGCAGAACTGGGGGCCAGATCCGTAGTAGCAGTATCTAAAATCGGTAAGTTAAAAACCACACTACAGATGCTGGCCATATTCTTGCTGCTACTAAAGAGACGTATTTTGTATATTTCCATGTTTGATCTAGGCTGGATTCTACTCTGTATCGCGTCCGCATTAACTTTATGGTCTATGATTGTATATCTACAAGCTGCTTGGCCAGATTTATCAAAAAAATAACACTTAAAAATTACTATTGTACAAAATTAATCCCACTGAATATTTTGGAGACATGATATTTTGGACAACCAAAAAATAGCTCTTATTACAGGAATTACTGGCCAAGATGGTGCCTATTTAGCAGAATTATTGCTAGATAAAGGCTATATCGTACACGGAATCAAACGCCGTAGCTCCCTATTCAATACCGATCGTATTGATCATTTATATCAGGACCCGCATGAACAACCCCGCAATTTTATCTTACATCACGGGGATTTAACTGATTCATCAAGCCTAATTCGCATCATACAACAGGTCCAACCGGACGAAATATACAACTTAGCTGCTCAAAGCCATGTTGCCGTATCCTTTGAGGAACCAGAATACACCGCCAATTCTGATGCCATTGGAACTCTACGTATTTTAGAAGCCATGCGCATTTTGGGCCTAACTCAAAAAACTCGTTTTTATCAAGCATCTACTTCCGAATTGTTTGGATTAGTACAGGAAACACCGCAACGTGAAACCACACCGTTTTACCCACGTAGCCCATACGCCGTCGCCAAACTGTACGCATATTGGATAACCGTTAATTATCGAGAGGCTTACGGAATTTATGCTTGCAACGGAATTTTATTCAATCATGAGAGTCCTATCCGTGGAGAAACATTTGTAACCCGTAAAATTACGCGTGCATTAGCCCGCATTAAACTGGGCGTACAGGACTGTCTGTTTCTAGGTAACCTAGACTCCAAGCGCGACTGGGGACATGCCCGTGACTATGTGGAAATGCAATGGTTAATGTTACAACAACCGCAACCTGAGGATTTTGTAATCGCAACTGGCGTCCAATACAGCGTCCGGCAATTTGTTGAAATTGCTGCCAATAAGCTTGATATACAAATAAATTGGCAAGGTACAGGTATAGATGAAAAGGGTTATGATGCCGCTTCAGGAAAATGCATAGTGCAGGTAGATCCCAGATATTTTCGGCCAACCGAAGTATCGACTCTACTCGGTGATCCCAGCAAGGCCCACTCGAAGCTAGGTTGGACACCCAAAATTAGTTTTGATGCCCTAGTTACCGAGATGGTTACTGAAGACTTTAAGATCGCCCAGCGTGACGAATTAATTAAAACCCATGGCTTTACTGTTTACGAGCAACATGAATAACTAAAATTGTTTTATTATGGATAAGAAATCAAAGATTTACGTTGCTGGGCACCGCGGGCTAGTAGGCTCTGCTTTGGTACGGCAATTGCAAGCTCAGGGATATAGCAATCTTCTACTAAAAACTCATAGTGAACTTGAATTGCTCGATCAGCAAGCCGTACAGAGCTTTTTCGCCACTAATCGTCCGGATTACGTCATATTGGCCGCGGCTAAAGTAGGTGGTATCCAGGCCAATAATACCTATCCAGCGGAATTTATTTATAATAATTTAATTATCCAGAACAATGTTATTCATAGTGCCTGGCAATATGGGGTAACAAGATTATTATTTCTTGGCTCATCCTGCATTTATCCCAAGCAGTGCCCACAACCTATCAAAGAAGAATATCTGCTAACAGGACCATTGGAACCAACTAATCGCCCTTATGCATTAGCAAAAATTGCTGGCATTGAGCTGTGTCATGCTTACAATCGCCAATATGGCACCCGCTATTTGGCGGTAATGCCCACTAATTTGTATGGTCCCAATGACAATTACGACTTGGAAACTTCACACGTATTGCCTGCATTATTACGTAAAATGTTTTTAGCCCAACAAAATCACTCTGATTCAGTAGTGATTTGGGGTACAGGCACTCCCAAAAGGGAATTTTTATACAGTGAAGATATGGCAGATGCGTGCATATTTTTATTGCAAGAAGGTGCGGATAAGCTGGAAGTACTGTTTAATGATTTAACTCCACCTTTAGTAAACATTGGCTGCGGTGAAGACCTAACTATACGTGAATTAGCTATGCTAGTTGCTAAAATAGTCGGTTTTAAAGGCCAATTGGAATTTGACACTAGCAAACCAGATGGTACCATGCGCAAGCTGCTAGATACAGGGCGCATTAATGGCCTAGGCTGGAGGCCTAAATGGAGCTTAGAGCGCGGCATTACCAATTCCTATCAGGACATGCTGCAACTGCTTGCGGCCAAAGTTTAGCCTAAAGCTGCTATTTCGCATTAAATATTATAAATATCATCAAATCGGATGTAGCTGTGATCAGTGCTCTGCCAGCAGCTATATCTCCAACCTGAAGTTAAATCCCAGATTGATCAACATATAGCGATTGAATAATGTCCCATTCTAAACACATCAGTTGGGCCCTGCTTGACCAAATGCTAGTCAGTGGTACTAATTTTCTAATAGGAGTTTTTTTAGTCCGCCTGTTGGGCATGGAACAATATGGCATGTTTATTTTGGTATGGATGATAGTGCAATTTTTTACTAGTGTTCAAAGCGCACTAATAGTTGCCCCCATGCTAACCATAGCGCCAAAAATCCCCATAGCTGAACGCCCCAACTATTTTGCCGCTACTCTAGCCCTGCAAACAGGCTTAGTAGGATTTATAGTTTTTTTAGCTCATATGAATTTTTTAAACCCAGATAGTTATAAACCGATCTGGCTAGCTGGAAATAGCATGTTGACACTGGTTGCCTTAGTGTCTTCTAGGCTACGCAAACAGGCGCGCAACGGTAATCCTAAAGAGATTAAGATATAAATTGGTACATACCACACTACAGCCTGTATGCTATGTGC
>JXSN01000022.1 GCA_001276605.1 Achromatium sp. WMS2 | reverse complement strand
ATATCCAAGTACGAGATGAAGCCCTATTTGATTATCGCCTGGAAGATTTTCGTGACTTTAACCCAGACACCGGTCGCGCATTTAAACCGTATACAATTCGCGAAGTAGCTGGAGCTAAAATCGCAATCATTGGCCAAGCCTTCCCCTACACCCCCATCGCCAACCCACAACGCTTTATACCAGATTGGACCTTTGGAATACAAGAGCAAGGACTACAAGAACTAATAGAACAAATTCGCACCCAAGAGCACCCAGCAATAATAGTACTATTATCGCATAACGGCATGGACGTAGACCTAAAACTAGCCAGCCGCGTCTCCGGCATCGACATAATACTTGGCGGCCATACCCACGACGGCATTCCAGCACCTATCCCAGTACATAATCCCACTGGTACCACCATGGTCACCAATGCTGGCAGCAACGGCAAATTCCTAGGCGTAGTAGATATCGACATTAAAAATAATAAACTACATCAGCTGCGTTATCGATTGTTACCAGTGTTTTCCAACTTACTACCAGCCAATCCGCATATGCAGCAACTAATTACACACATCAGAGCGCCCTATCTTAAACAATTACAGGAACCGCTGGCCATTACTACGGAAACCCTATATCGACGGGGCACCTTTAACGGCACCTTTGACCAAATCATTTGTGACGCATTACGCCACACCAACGACGCCCAAATCAGCTTATCCCCTGGATTTCGCTGGGGAACGAGCGTCTTACCAGGACAAACCGTCACCATGGAAGACCTATTAAACCAAACTTGCATCACCTACCCCGAAACCTATCGCAGAGAAATGACCGGTGCTCAAATAAAAATGATTTTAGAAGATGTGTGCGACAACCTATTTAATCCAGACCCCTACGTCCAACAAGGAGGGGATATGGTGCGCGTAGGCGGACTAGACTACACCTGTGATCCCACCGCAACAATTGGTCACCGTATCCAAAACCTAACCCTAGATGATGGCACCAAACTAGAAGCCAATAAAACCTACACCGTTGCCGGCTGGGCCACAGTTAATAGCCAAGCCCCAGGCCGTCCAGTATGGGAACCTGTAGCGGAATATTTACGTTTACATAAGACTATAAAATTGGATAAAATAAACACTCCAAAACTAATCAACATGTAGAGTCATTTATGAACGATATGGCAAAAAATCTGATATTGTGGGTAGTAATCGGAATTATCCTCATGTCAGTATTTAACAACTTCAATGTCAGCGAAATAAAGCAACAAAATCTAACTTATTCCGATTTCATCAAAGAAATACGCGCCGGCCGCATCAAAGAAGTCACCATCAGTGGCCGCGATATAGACGGAATTACCACACAAGGCGAAGTTTTTACCACTTACAACCCGGGAGACGATGGACTAGTAGGCGACCTACTGAACAACCGGGTAATAATCAACGCCGGACCACCGGAAAAGCCATCCCTACTGATGTCAATACTCATCAACTGGTTCCCACTAATCATCCTCATCGGCCTCTGGATCTTCTTTATGCGGCAAATGCAAGGCGGAATGGGCGGCAAAGGCGCCATGTCCTTCGGCAAAAGCCGCGCCCGCATGCTCAACGAAGACCAAGTCAAAGTGACCTTTCAAGACGTTGCCGGAGTCGAAGAAGCCAAAGAAGAGGTAGCCGAACTAGTAGAGTTCCTAAGAGAACCAGCCAAATTCAAAAAACTAGGTGGCAAAATACCACGCGGAGTGCTAATGGTAGGCTCACCAGGAACCGGTAAAACCCTACTTGCCAAGGCCATTGCAGGCGAGGCCAAAGTACCATTTTTCACCATATCCGGATCCGATTTCGTCGAAATGTTCGTAGGGGTAGGCGCCTCCAGAGTACGCGACATGTTTGAACAAGCCAAAAAACATGCCCCCTGCATTATCTTTATTGACGAAATCGACGCCGTAGGCAGACACCGTGGTGCTGGCCTCGGCGGCGGCCACGACGAACGTGAACAAACCCTAAATCAACTCTTAGTGGAAATGGACGGATTTGAAGGCAACGAAGGAGTCATTGTAATTGCAGCCACCAACCGCCCTGACGTTCTCGATCCTGCTCTACTACGCCCCGGACGCTTCGATCGCCAAGTGGTAGTCCCCCTCCCAGACGTTAGAGGACGCGAACAAATCCTACGGGTACATATGCGAAAAGTACCAATTAGTGAAGACGTAAACCCAGCAGTTATCGCCAGAGCTACCCCCGGATTCTCAGGCGCTGATCTAGCCAACCTAGTCAACGAAGCTGCCCTATTCGCAGCCCGTGGCAACAAGAGACTAGTCAATATGGAAGACATGGAAAAGGCCAAAGACAAAATCATGATGGGAGCAGAACGGCGCTCGATGGTTATGAGTGAGCAAGAAAAACAACTCACAGCCTACCACGAAGCCGGACATGCTATTGTCGGACTATCCGTACCGTCACATGATCCAGTCTACAAAGTCAGCATAATCCCACGAGGCCGTGCACTTGGCATCACCATGTTTTTACCAGAAGAAGACCGCTACAGCCACAGCAAAGAACACCTAGAAAGCAACATCTCCACATTATTTGGCGGACGCATTGCCGAAGAGCTAGTATTTGGGCCAGAAAAGGTTACCACAGGAGCCTCAAACGATATCCAAAGAGCCACCGAGATCGCACGTAGCATGGTGACCAAGTGGGGCTTATCCGAAAAACTGGGACCGTTGACCTACAGCGAGGCCGAGCAAGAGGTATTCCTAGGGCATTCAGTTACCCAACATAAGAATATTTCCGACGATACCACTCATGCCATTGATGAAGAGATCAGGGCCTTTATTGATCGTAATTATCGGCGGGCTAAGGGCATTTTAGAATCTAAAATTGATATCTTGCACAATATGGCAGAGGCATTGATACGCTTTGAGACGATTAATTTAGATCAAATTCAAGATATTATGAATAATAAGCCACCACGCTTGCCAGATGATTGGGATGATACTACGGCCGTAGAACTGGACAAGCGCAGGAAAGCGCCACCTGATCTAAGTACGGTATCCACTGCCAAGTCATAGGTTCAAGTTAGGTACCATATTTAAGTTAGGCACTATAACACTGATTGCGCCTGCGTATACAAACACGCTTGGCGCCACTGTTATCTGCCACGGTCAGGTTAGACTGCATTTGAATCATACTCCTGTCTGCTCACTCAGTTTTATTCCAGATTCGAGGTATTATACTAACATAATGATGTTTAACTATTTACCTAGAAAACCATGGACATAGCACCAAATGTAATTGCAATTGAGCGGGTAGACGATATTCCTCGCCTATTTGGCGGGGGCGCAGATGGAAAAAATGTCAATAGCACCACTCATTGACAAACCCTTCCCCACCCATGGCAACTTAAGCCTCAGACAAGTCGTGGTCGGCTAGCTGGCTTACATCTTAAGCATAGGAGACCATCGCCTAAATTCAGTGCAGTTCTGGGTAGCTGGAGTGTTAATGGCCCTAAAAACTGATTAGGATTCATTGGGCTACGCGAGCTAGACTTCAGCGATGATCGGTTCTGTCTTGTGTTAGACCACATGTGTAAAAACGACAAAGAGTGGTATGCCTACGAAAGCGAACAAAAGGCTATCTTGCTACGCGCATACAATTTAAAAGCACGTCGCGTCCGCATCGATAGCGCCAAGGCGAGAAGCCACGTCGCCGTCCGCGAAGCCCCGCGCGAAAAAGGAGAAAAGCTAAGTAGCTTTTATGCGGGAAATCCAAGACGCGCAACCGCAAGGCCCTCAACCGAAATGATGCTCAAAGCCTTTGAGGGTATCAGTCTGGTCGTCTCCGAAGTTGGCGATACTCTCTGGCAAGTCTTAAGCACACTAAATGCTATGTAATTGCGCATCTTGGAGCTGCTTAGCCTTTCTTTCTTTATCTATCAAAAACTTGGGCAACAATCTGGATAATTGGTTTTTAAAATTAGCGAAACTGATTTGATTACTTACTGTACAATATATATGGTTTATTGAGCATAAAGTGGCTGATACATTTTCAATCCTCGCGTACCAAGGAGTAGTTATTCTTGCGCGCTCCAGCCATAAGCATATTTACGTTGTCGGTTGGGGTTCCCAAAATCTCTAAAACTTGGGCCCCTAAACGCATACTGCTTTCTATCACTTCGGGAAAAGCATAGCTGGCTCCCGCCTGTAGTATCTTGCCGCAGGCCTCTAAGTCATGGGCTCGCGATATAATTTGTAATTGTGGAAAATTTTCTCGTATAAATTCCACTAGGCGTATGGTTTTAATGCCATCTTTTACTGTAATAACAACTAAACTAGTCTGTTCAGCATGTGCTGCAATCCACAATGCTGGGTCATTGACATTACCGAAATATACAGGAAATCCATCAGCTTGTCCCTTAGCAACCCGGTCGGGATTATTATCAAAAGCGATAAAGGGTATGCCAGTACCATGTAAAATTACTGCTACGGTGTGTCCAACCCGCCCATAGCCTGCCAATATCACCGCATATTTAGTCGTTATCTCTGGAGATACTGGTGAAGGTGTCGAATCTGGATGATCGATATATTGAATAATCTTTGCACCTATATGCACCAATAATGGTGTAATTAGCATTGAGACTGATATAATACCGATAAACATGGCAAAAGTTGTATCGTCAATTAAATTTAACTTGTTAGCACTACCAAGTAGCACAAATCCAAATTCTCCGGACTGAGCTAGGAGTGTACTCAGACGTAGTGCTTGTGTTAGATTCAAACCAAATAACAGTCCTAAAGCTGTAACTACCAGTAATTTTATAATGGAAATAACGGTTATATGCGAGAAAAATAATATTGGTTGGTTGAGAATCGGTGTAGGATCAATAGACATGCCCACAGCAACGAAAAATAGACTCATTAGAAGGCCTTTGTAGGGTTCAATTTGGGCTTCTATTTGGTAGTTGTAACGCGATTCTGATAATAACATTCCCATGATAAAAGCTCCCATCGCCATGGACAGGCCTACTAAATACATTGCCCAAGCTGAGAATAGAACTATCAAGAGTACCACCATGGCAAATCCGTCGTGATTACCTTGAGCGGCTAAATAGCCTAATATTTTAGGAACTAAGTAGCGGCCCAATGTTATCAATAAAATCCCAACTCCAAGTACAAGTGCAATTTTTTCCCATAAAGATATACTAGAATTGAGAGTCTGATTATGCGCTATAAGTGGAATTAAAGCTAAAAGTGGTACTACTGCTATATCTTGCATTAGCAATATAGCAAAGGCGGCCTGTCCGTGGCGGTTAGCTATCTCACCACGTTCTTGTAGCATTTGTATAACCATGGCGGTTGAGGATAATGCCAGGGTTAGGCCACCCAGTATGCTAATATTCCATGGTATGTTAAATAATCTTAAATAGCCTGTGATAAATAATCCTGATAATAGAATTTGTAGAGATCCGAGGCCAAATAGTTCGTGCCGCATGGCCCATAGCCTTCCGAAGCGCATCTCTAAACCGATAATAAATAACAATAATACGGTACCAAGCTCGGCAAAATTTCTGATATCTGCAACATGTTCGGTAAAATATAGGCCAGGTGAATGTGGTCCTATGACTATGCCTGCAAGTATTAGGCCAAGAATGGAGCCAAGTCCCAGATATCTAAAGATCATAACGAAGAATATAGTGATAAATAGCAGTAAGACTGCTGATTGGATAAAATTGTCAAGATGCATTGTTTTTACCTTGGGTGGTATTTAGGCATGAGATAGTAGGTAAATTAATTATCGTGATGAGGCTCAGGTTAATTTTATAATTGATACAGGCTAAATCTTAGCTTTCATGCTAATAAGCCGTTTAAAGAGGCATAAATAATTTATTTTATATGATTTATCCAAACTGCATAACAACTGACAAACCGATAAGTTGCATCTGATCCGATAAAGTAGAAATAATTATACCTTAGTGCTAGACTAGATTACCCGATGTGTTTTAGTTGCTACACTAAACCATCACATCCCATAGATTAACTGCGGAACTATTACCGTTGTGACTGCACAATCTCCTGTTTTTGCTATAGAAAATTTAACCATAACAACTCCAGCTGGTAAAATGTTGGTACAAGAAGCCAATTTGACCCTTGGAACAGCAGAAGTAGTGTTGTTAGTTGGCCCCAGTGGTAGCGGTAAATCCACTTTAATCAAGTTATTAAGCGGTTTACTCCAAAGTGATGATGAACCCTGGCAGGTGCAAGGTACCTTGAGTCATGATAATAAAGTTTATGACTTAAGCAAGGATAGCTGCGATATTGGGGCCTTAGTATTTCAGAATTATGCCCTGTTTGATGATCTAAATGCCATATCTAACTTGGGAATTGCCTTGGACCATGCGGATCGTCCAGATCCAACTCTTGTTGGTCATACTTTAGATCTGTTGTCCGATATTGATCCAGATCAAACTATAGCCTCCTCAAGTGGTGGTCAACGCCAACGGATTGCTATTGCTCGCACACTGTTGGCTAATCGCCCCCTATTGCTGTTTGATGAGCCAAACTCTGGCTTGGATCCTTACACGGCCCAGCGTTTAGGTTTGTTAATTCGGGATATGTGTCAACGTATGGCACGACCGGCCTTAATTGTAGCACACCACGTGGATGATTTGTTGCCGTTAGTAGATGCGGTGTATCTATTGGATCCACGTACTCACCGCTTGAATTCAGTGCGAGTAGATCGGGAAGCCGTAGATTCGGCCCTGCTAGAGGCTGGAAAAAATGACCCGTGTCCAGACATAGTGGTTCCCAAGAAAAACCAGCTTAGTAAAAATTGGGAAACGCGCCTGCGACCGAGTACTCCGCAACGTTGGTTTTTGGGCTATCTACAAGAATACTTCTGGATCTTGTGGGGAGCACCCATGATGCTACTATATATCTTTTCAGGCTCAGCAATAGTTGGTTTTGTCATCATGTGGTTTGGTTTTAACTATGATTTGCTAGGAGATGCGGCCAGATCCTTTGTGCATGACGATGCCCTGAAGGGAATAGGGTTCATAGAGGTTAACATTGGAGTACCATTGATTGCCAGCATCCTTATGATTGCCCGCAACAATGCAATTATTACCGCGGATTTGGGTAATAGAGTGTTATCATCACAATTTTTAGCTATGCGTAACCTGCATATCCCTGGCCAGGCTTACATAGTTACAGCCATTATGCTAAATATGTTGATAGGGGGCCTAGTTTTAGTTGCAACCTCCCTTGCTGTCGCTGGTTGGACTGCTTTTCAAACTTGGCATATGTTGTTTCCGGGGCAGCCATTCGAACTGTGGCAAGAACACTTTTTCCGGGCCATGTTACCTGGAACTAAAGGTTGGGATCGTTTGGGATGGGTTGTAGCCAAGGTGTTGTTGAGCAGCGGATGTGGGGCTTGGTTGGCTATTCACGCTGGTCTGACTCGTAAAGACTCGGTAATTGCCGTGAATTACGCCATCGCGAGATCAATAATCCTTGGGGTCACTGCGACTCTAATAGTACATGCGGGCATAGCAGTTGTAGTGTATAATTAACGCGAACCGTGCAGACCACCTTTGGGTACAACCCAATTAGGTGGTCTTAGACCTTACAATTAATACTAAGGCCTTGGAGAATAGATAATCGCGGTTGGTTTAGCGGCAGGATTCCCTATATTCGCGGCAATAGCCCATGCCTACGCCACCGATCTCTTCCTTGTGCATGCATTTCCAGCGCAGCCGATCGCAGCGATTGGGAGGGCTGTAGTCGCTACATTGTTCGCGATAGCGCCGACAGTTACCCTGGCCTACCTCGCCTAGGCGTTCCTTGTACATACAGGCCAGGCGCAGTTCCTCACAACTGCCGCCACCGCGTCCTCCCCAAACCTTAATTAAGCTACCGCCTGCACCACTGTACTGCGTGGTTACGAAATCATCGTGACCAGCAGCAATGCTTGCCGACACTAGGCCAACAGACAGCGCTGCGCTTAGCAGCCCACGAATCAACATATTGCGCACGGAAATTACTCCTAAAAAAGCGACGGATTGTCAAGACGAATTTTAGATCATGTGGAGTCAATTTAAAACTAGTAAAGCTGAATTCGGGCTTAATTTTCTAAAATTATTTTTTAGTAATTGGCCTACTTTAAATATGGATTTAACTTGAGACCTAAACTGCCAACTGTGTACCGTACTGGCACAAGATATGGTGGATTTGAGGCAAGTTCTCAGGTTAGACCCCAGATGGAACTGGACTGCGTATGACCTAACCTGAGCGCTTTGGAGGGAAAAACTAACTAGATTCTAAATACGACTGGCGGTTAGCGGCATTCCCGGCGGTAACGGCCGCAATATCCACGTCCTACACCACCGATTTCTTCCTTATGCATACACTTCCAGCGTAGCCGTTGACAATGGCTCATGCCGGAGTCACGCCCACAGTTTTCACGGTACCTCCGGCAATTACCCTCACCTACTTCACCCAGGCGTTCCTTGTGAATACAGGCCAGGCGCAGATCTTCACAACTACCACCACGTCCTCCCCTAACTTTAATCAGGCTACCACCTGCACCACTGTACTGTGTGGTTACAAAATTATCATGACCAGCAGCAATACTCGCCGATACTAGGCCAACAGATAGCGCAGCGCCTAGCAGTCCACGGATCAATTTATTGCGCATGCAAATTACTCCTAAATAAGACAATGGGTTGTAAAGGTGAATTCCAAATCATAGAGGTTAATTTAAAACAAGTAAACTGAATTCAGGCTTAATTTGGTAAAAATTATCCTCTCTTATAGTCAATTTAATAATCAATAGATTTTAAGCGGAGATTTTAGCTTGCGTCAGAACCACTTATTTTGACGTCGTGGTGATAGACGATACCCTGAAAAATTATGGCACACCCAACTAGACCACAAACTACTTGTGGTCTAATCCGGTTTTGGGGTAAAACTAAAACTAACTAGGCATGTAAACTGGCTAAGACCCTGTCAACGGCACTCTCTGCGGTAACGACCGCAATATCCGCGCCCTACTCCACCGATTTCTTCCTTGTGCATGCATTTCCAACGCAGACGTTGACAGTAGCTCATTCCAGTATCCCTTCCACAGCTTCTACGATACCGCCGGCAATGGCCCCTGCCCCTTTCACCCAAATGGCCTTTGTATTTACAGGCCAGGCGCAATTCCTCGCATCTTCTGCCTCTCCTTACCTTAACCAGGTAATCCGCAACATCACTGCCGTTGCTTGCCAAGTCAAACTGAGTGGGCATCAGGTTCAAAGGAGCAGCCTGACCCACACTGGTTAGGAGTAGCGCAAGTGCTATCCCCAAGATAAATTTATGCATACGATCTTCCTCGATTAACAACTAGGGTCCTAAGTCCACTGCTAGCTTTTAGAGCATCATGGAAGTATTAGCAGTTGATAAGCGGTCCACTAATTAACTTTCGTAGATCATAGGTAAGATACTCGACCCCAGCCCCAGAGCTATCAAACGACTGGGATTTGCCAAACATTAGCGATTCAAATACCTATAACCGTAAAGGTAGCGTAGACGTTGTTGTGATGCCCTGTCAACCATATACAAAGTATTTAATATATTAAGGTGCAACATTGTCCTTAGATGGATTCCCAATTTGGAGCGTGGAAACGAGCATAAAAATACAGGGTTGGATGGCCGTAGACCCCACTTTTTTGGCTCGATTGGCAGGAATTGACTTGCAGTAAGTAATTGCGAATAAAATTAAATAACTATAAATCATAAGTATTAAAACAAACAGCATAATAACATCCTACTTAAATGTAGAATTCGGTATGATTACCCAATAATTCATAGCGTTGTAACATTTAATTTAGCATAGGGTGTTTCACTAACAAACGATTTAGTTATAATGACCGGTATTTAAAACTACCCGGCTTGCCCAACAGGCAGCCTAATACAAAGCTCCTTGCCATCTATCCCAATCTTAATGGCGTAGCGAGGCTGGAAGATCATAAATGGGAGAATTTTAGGAAACTTGCTATGTTCCAAACTCACATCTTAAAAACTTGTTACCAGCTTATCTTGGCTGTCATATTGGCCTTTGGTGCCGACCTGACTTGGGCCGCTGATTCTGTACCACCTGATGTTGCTTCAGCAAATAAAAATTGGTACACGCGCCCTATGAATGATTCCGAATTTGCTTCCTCTATGTGCGTATTAGGAGCAACTGTCGGAATGGCTGCAACTTACATGGTTGGTCCTAACGAAGTGATAATGTTAGTCGTGGGTGGTGTGGTAATTCCATCCTCAGCTTCCGTATTATTCATTTCCCTGTTTAGTACCATGGCTGCCGCTGGCTGTACCATTGGCGAATCCAGTACCCCAGCCATGTCCTGGCTCTACCGGCACTACGGAAGCAACTAGTAATTTTCTTGTTTACTTTCATTTTATTTTCAAATCTAGGGATTACCGTTGTGAAAATACACTCGTCATCGGCTAACATTATTAAGCCGGTTTTCTCAAATACCATCTTGGTTGCCTTGTTACTGGCTTTAGCAACCTCACCTATTGTGCATGCTGAAACCTCCAATTCTGGAGATTCAGGGCTTTCCGAATCTACACAGGCTGGAATAGGCTGCTTGGTGGGATCTGCTTTTGGCATGGGCATGTCCCTATGGGCAGGACCCAGTGAGGTAATAATGATTGCTGCGGGCGGACTTCTCGTACCATCAGCAACCGCACCCTTGTTGGCTAGTTTAACCGCAACTGTGGTAGCAGCTTCCTGTGGTATTGGGGTTTCGCTTACACCCGTCACTCTGTGGGTAGCCGAACAAGTAGGGGTAATTGCGCCTAAAACTGAACCTACAGCTGATGTTGGTAGTACAGTGACTGTAGCACGGCAAGGGCCCCTGCTTGGTTTGATACCAACCACTGCCAAGGCTTTGTCCCACGATGCGGGCGCAATTAATTTACCACAGTATAAATAATGGAGAATTAAAGCGTGCAAAATCAATACTCAAAATTCAGTACCCTGGCTAGCTTTGCGCTTCTGTTGGGGATCATTCTGGTTGGTGGTAGTTTAAATTTAACTGCTGCTGAAAATCCTGCCGTACCTGACAATGCCCCAAAGTCCGCTGTCCCTATGTCTGACGCTGCCGCGGAAGGCATTGGTTGCTTGGCCCTAGGAACCCCAACGGTTGCTGCTGCCTATGCCCTAGGTCCTACGGAAATCATGATGTTGATAACTGGCGCGGTAATTGTGCCATCATCCTCACCACAATTGTTTATCCCAGTCCTGGGTATTCTTGGAGGCGCGGCCTGTGGTGTAGGTGCTAGTTTAACACCCAGTGTGCTGTGGATGGCAGAACAGATGAGTGCGGCATCCGGTCCTGAGGTGCTATCTTACAATCAACAAAAAGACCTCAAGGTGGTAGCCGTATCAGACGACGCTGGGGATAATTCTGGAGCTAACGGTGAGTTAAGCGAGGACGTCATTCAAGGACATGGCTGTCTGGTAGGCGCATTGGCCCTGAGTGCCATTACTTTGGCAACTTCACCCATTGAAATCGTAGGCTTGGCAGCTGGTGGTGTGGCAGTACCAAGCAATACCTCAATCCTCTTGATGGGTATGGCTGGTACCATAGTAGCCGGAGGTTGCAGCATTGGATCTTATGCCGCATTACCATTGGCCGCAGCCTATCGAGGCCTGGGATTAAGCCGAGTTAGCTCCGGTATCGCATCCCTATTTAATTGGGGCCATACCAATAAACCTCAAGTTAGATCTATAGCCTACGTAGAGGTTAAAACTCCGGCTCCGGCAGATCAATCAGTTGTTACACAGGACAAATACTAATCATGTCAAATCGGTGGATTATTACAAGTTTATTTGGAATCGCCCTTGGCATCGTTTTTAGCTTAGGGACCGAATTAAGCATGGCAGCAGATACCAACGCCGTTACCCCTACTCCTGCTATTGAATCTCAGGTTACAGCTAACGCTGCAATAACCGAAGAGGAAATGAGTAGCTTTGGTTGCATTATAGGGGCAACTAGCATGATTACCGCGGCTTATTGGGCCGGTCCAAGTGAAGCCATAATGCTCTGGGGTGGTGGATTGTTAACCCCCTCCGGCAGTGGAGTATTGGCCGTTTCCATTATTGGCGGTCTGGGATGGGCCGGATGCTCCCTGGGATATACCCTAACTCCCACTTTAATTTGGGCTTACCAGAGCTACAAGCAAAATCGCTGATTGACTTGTGGATTAATCTTCAGTCCAGTTAATTAAAGCTGGACTGGTTAACACAATATACCAACTTAATTTATGGCTCTAATAGTTCAAAAATATGGTGGCACCTCGGTGGCCAATCCTGAGCGTATCCAGGCAGTTGCCACCAAAGTTAAATCCGCACGTGATCAACATCACGATATCGTAGTAGTAGTATCCGCCATGGCAGGCGAAACTAATCGGTTAATAGAGTTAGCTAAAACTATGCAACCGTGTCCCAGGCCAAGAGAATTAGATGTGATCATGGCTACCGGAGAGCAGGTCACTATTGCCCTGTTGGCTCTAGCTTTAGAACACATAAACTGCCCAGCGTGTTCCTATACCGGATTTCAAGTTCCCATTACCACCGATTCTGCCTATGGTAAGGCACGCATCAAGGATATTGCGGTTGCCAAGATGCGTGCTGACCTAGCTGCTGGCAAGGTGGTCATAGTTGCCGGTTTTCAAGGCATTGATGCCTTGGGGAATATTACTACTTTGGGACGGGGCGGTTCAGATACTACCGGTGTAGCCTTAGCAGCTGCTCTAAAAGCTGATGAATGTCAAATCTACACCGATGTTGATGGTGTTTATACCACTGATCCAAGAATAGAACCGCGTGCCAGGCGCCTCGATCGTATTACCTTTGAGGAAATGCTAGAGATGGCAAGCTTGGGTTCTAAAGTGTTACAAATTCGTTCTGTAGAATTTGCTGGTAAATACAATGTTCCCCTGCGAGTGCTCTCCAGTTTCACTCCTGGACCAGGTACCCTGATTACGTTAGAGGATCAACAAGTGGAAGAAGTGCGTATAGCGGGCATCGCGTTTAGCCGGGATGAGGCTAAGTTAACCGTGTTAGGAGTACCCGATCGTCCGGGAGTAGCGTATGGTATTTTGGGACCAATTGCTGCTGCTAATATCGAAGTGGATATGATCGTGCAGAATATTGCTCCCGATGGCAGCACCACTGATTTGACGTTTACTGTGCACCGTAATGATTATCAACGGGCCTTCGAGATACTGCAAGCGAATGCTAATAAATTAGGCAGTCGTGAGATTTCGGGGGATAATCGTATTGCCAAACTATCTCTCGTAGGGGTAGGCATGCGGTCCCACGCAGGTATCGCAGCCAAAATGTTTGCTAGCTTAGCCAAGGAGGGGATCAATATCCGGATGATTTCGACCTCAGAAATTAAGATTTCTGTCGTAGTGGACGAAAAATATCTAGAACTTGGAGTTCGAACTCTGCATGATGCCTTTGAATTAGACCGTCAAGACGTTAATAATTAAACCATATTTTTTAGGATATAGCAGGGATCTGTAAACTGCTCAGGACAAGGGAGAGAAGTTATGTTAATATTAACAAGAAGGGTTGGAGAAACCCTGATGATTGGTGATGAGGTTACTGTAACCGTATTAGGTGTCAAAGGAAATCAAGTTCGCATAGGTGTGAATGCGCCG
Source organism: Achromatium sp. WMS2 (assembly GCA_001276605.1). GTDB lineage: Bacteria > Pseudomonadota > Gammaproteobacteria > Chromatiales > Chromatiaceae > WMS2. The sequence continues at coordinate 3,879 of JXSN01000022.1, read as the reverse complement.
CGTGATATTACCGTGCATAGGGAAGAAATTTATGAACGGATTAAGCGTGAGCAGACGGGCTCCGATTTTGAGGACCTTAAGTACGATTAAGGCCGTAGGATCTTTAGATGTGGTTGTATGTTGCCACATATATTTGATCACGCAAAATTTCCACAAGAATAGCGGCGCAATGCCAGTTGGTTATTGCGCTCTAGGGTGTGTTGCCGTGTGTATCATTTTAACTATTTACCACATAGATGTGATGTATACCAATTGAGCTAGATGGTGTAGGGGGCCATTGTCCAACAAACCCGATGTCTTTTGATTCTTTCCCAGGTCCCAGCGTTTCCACAATAACGTAGTCATAATAGCATTATCATATCAGAAGTTTAATTTTTGAGCTATTTTAACGTCTAGTCTCGGACGCAGCCGGTAGTGCTATCTGTGTATCTTGAGCCAAGTAGACAATGATGCAGAGGGATACATGCGTTCAATTGCAACATGTGTCCGATAGTTTCTATTTTTTACAAATTCCATTTTTTTATGCAATTGAATTATTACATGCTAAAGTGATGGGTGGTAAGACTTGAAGCTTATAGTTATCCTGCATATTGTCATTAAAGGAATAGAATGGTAAATTACCCGCGCCCAACCTTAATATATCATCACTAGACTGAGGTGCACGTGTGGGAGCTTCTATTTTTAAGATCTTTTTGGATAAACAGTCTCGGTTATTTGGAGTTTAATTCATAAATAAAAGTCTGATACAAGCTGTATATTTTTGAGGTTATTAATATGCACCTAAATGATTCTGATTTTGAAGCTGATTTGATACTAGAGTCGACCAAGGCTTTCGGCGCTGACATGGGGCCGAAGGATGCATATCAGACTCGTCGTATGATTGAACGTCGTGCTGAAATCAAGCGTTTGCGGGAACTACTTGAGGATCCTACATTTATAGATTTTGACTAATTTTTTTCTGCCCAGTAACAACCCATAATGGGCTAAGTTGTATCAGTTTATGTGATCCCAGGAGGTTCGGGACCGACCAAAGCGCAGTCTAGGTAAGATAAACCCCATTAAAATTCCAAATATTAATACGGCAGCCCCACTTAGGAACCAACGGTATGAGGTTTGGTTGGTTGAATCGAGCAATTGCTGTCTGAGGTCTTCACGCTCACGCGTTAAATTTGCCACTGTTTTTCGTAGCTCGATGCGGTCGTTATTTATTTTTACTGCGTCTGCTGCGGTGCGACGGATAGTTTCGAGCTCGCGCTCTAGGCGCTGTCTAGATTCGTTATTTTGGGTACACTGGCGTTGGAGGTTTTGGTGTTCAGCTTGCAGATTAATTAGCTTATTACGGGTATTCTCGGGATCACTTTGGAGAACATTGAGACGTTCCTTGAGGCTATCTAGCTGCTCCTGAGCCCCAGGATCGTTCATAAGCTGACGGGTTAAAACCCAACCTTCTTCGCCTAATGCCCGTACTTTGCTGTAGCCAGTTTTTGAATTCTCAGCTATAACTTCTACCGATGTGCCACTTGGTAGCATGCGGAGTACTTTGTAGTTTGAGCCTTGGCCGCTGCGCATCATAACTTGAAGTTTATCAGTAATGTATTGGGTTTTGGCTGCGGCAATATTCATGCTAATGTTATTTGTAATTAATAAAGCAATTGCAAAAAAATTTTTGATTAGTCTAGTCATTCTATAACCTTTGGTTCAGAATCTAAATTGCTGATTACCTCGGGGCATAACAGGAATTCTAATAGGGCTTTTTCGGAATGGAGGCGATTTTCAGCTTCATCCCATACTACTGAGTTGTTGCCATCTATCACGGAAGCTGCTACTTCTTCACCACGATGTGCTGGTAGGCAATGCATAAACAGGGCGTTTGGTTGAGCTTTGCTCATCATTTCGTTATTTACCTGATAGGCGGCAAAAGCGGCACGTCGGGCTATTTGTTCTTGCTCTTGACCCATACTAGCCCAAACATCTGTGGCTATCAGATCTACGCCTTGGGCAGCTTCGAGGGGATTGCGAAACAGAGTGCAGTTTTTGGCTGGGGTTAATACTTGAGGGTCTGGCTCATAGCCTTCGGGACAAGCGATGCGGAGATTGAAATTTAGCAATTGTGCGGCATGAATATAGGAATGACACATATTATTGCCGTCACCTACCCACAGGGCTGTTCGGCCCTCGATGGCGCCGCTGTGTTCTTGCCAAGTTTGCAGGTCCGCGAGTAACTGACAGGGGTGGGCCCAGTCGGTAAGACCGTTGATTACGGGTACTGAGGAATTAGCTGCAAAGCGTTCTAGTTTGCGATGTTCAAATGTGCGAATCATAATGCAGTCAACCATGCGTGAGAGTACTTTGGCGCTATCTTCTATGAGTTCACCGCGGCCTAGTTGGGTGTCGCGGGCGGATAGGAATAGGGCATGGCCACCAAGCTGCGTCATTCCAACTTCGAATGAGACGCGGGTGCGAGTAGACGACTTTTCGAATACCATGGCTAGGGTGCGGTTGCGCAATGGTTCGTATATTACTCCTGCATTGCGCAGAGTCTTGAGTTGTTTAGATCTGGTTAAAAGCCACTTTAGCTCGCTGGCATTGAGGTCTAAAAGGGTTAAAAAATGGCGACAGGAGCGTTTTTTATTCATAAAATTTGTCTATCTTTCAGTTTGAGCTAAGAAAACGTTCTATCAGCCCGCTCAATGTTGCAACTAGGAATTGGATTTGGGTGGCGTCCATTATCAGGGGCGGTAGCAAGCGGATTACGCGTTCAGCGGTGACATTAATCAAGAGTTTTGAATCGAGGGCTGTAGTTACTAATTCAGCACAGGGTTTGACAAGCTCAATTCCTATCATTAGGCCACGTCCTCTAATTGTCACCACTCCAGGTTGATTAGCTAGGCGTTGCTGTAATTCTGTTAATATGCTACTACCGGAATTGGCACTGCGTTCGACGAGGTTGTCGCGTTCTAAAACTGTGAGTACTGTGAGAGCAGCTCTACAGGCTAGGAGATTGCCACCGAAGGTGGAGCCATGGGATCCAGGTTCAAATAATGTGGCAGCTTGGCCGGTAGCTAGACAAGCTCCTATGGGGACGCCGTTACCTAGACTTTTGGCGATAGTAACTATATCTGGGATTATACCGTGGTGCTGATAGGCGAACATACGACCGGTGCGACCAAGTCCCGTTTGAATTTCGTCAGTTATTAAGAGCCAGTCTTGACGGTTGCAAAGGTCTCTAATTTGGGGTAGGTAATCGTTATTGGGGATGTTAATGCCACCTTCACCTTGGATGGGTTCTACCATGACGGCTACGATTTCGTTATTACCAGTAGCTAGGTTGTTTAGTGAGGTGATGTCACCATATGGTACTCGGATGAAGCCTTGTACCAGGGGTTCGAAGCCGGCTTGGACCTTACGGTTTCCAGTTGCGGTTAAGGTGGCGAGAGTACGCCCATGAAAGCTGCCCTCCATGACTACTACGGTGGGTATTTTATAACCACGTTTGCGTCCGTACAATCTGGCGAGTTTCAGGGCTGCCTCGTTGGCTTCAGCACCGGAGTTGGCAAAAAACACCTTGTCCATTCCAGATATCTTGGTTAGCAAGGCAGCTAGTTCTTCCTGTAGGGGAATGCCGTATAAGTTTGAGGTATGGATTAAGGTAGAGGCTTGCTGACACAGGGCTTGGGTGATATCAGGGTGGGCATGGCCCAGCCCGCACACAGCAATACCGGATAGGGCGTCGAGGTAACGGTTATTGTTGGTATCCCATAGCCAGGCGCCTTCCCCACGTACAAAGGTAATTGGTAGACGTTTATATGTATCCATTAGGGCATTGTGCATTGTGTCAGTGTTTCCTTTAGGTCAACCCTAATTTGTTATTGATTTTTA
>JXSN01000207.1 GCA_001276605.1 Achromatium sp. WMS2 | reverse complement strand
TCAATTTGCCTGATTATATCAGTAACCAACGTACTGAAACTATAGAATTTCTACACTGGTTATTGGATCATCACTTCACATTTCTAGGTACCTGCTATTATTCTCTAACAACGCAATCTTATGACGGTCCTAAATTAGGCATTTTTAGGTATTTAGAGCCTACGGCTTTAGCAGCTATGTTTACTGGATTGGAGCCAACTGGCTCTGATAACCAGTTGTTACTGTTAACTAAACCTAATTCTTCAGCTAAGCGAAACACGAAGGTGCTACCGAAACGATTAACCACACGATTAGCTAACGTAGTACACAAAATCTCTCGATGTAGACGGTGTTGCTGAATATAGGTTTTAAACGGTTTACGCAATACCGTAGGAAAATAACGTTCCAATTCTATGGTTAACGCTGGATCTTCTGGTAAATCCGAGGCTAATAGCTCCTCGTATAAACTGTGTTTAGCATATGCAATCAGCACAGCTATTTCCGGACGCGTTAATCCTTGCCCCGCAGCCTGGCGATTTTGCAATTCAACAGTATTCGATAGCCCCTCCAAAGTTCTATTGAGATATCCAACATGCTCTAAGTACTCGATAAAACGAGATTGTTCAGGGAGTAAATTTATACCCTTAACCAACTCCAAACTAATAGCACATCCTTGCCAATAACTATCCTGTAGCACTAAAGTTTCCACTTCAGATGCCATCTCTTCCAGCAATTGATTGCGTTTGGTAATATCTAATTGGCCATCTACAACTGCTTGATCCAACAAAATCTTAATGTTCACCTCATGATCAGAGCAATTTACACCACCTAGATTATGGATAAAATCCGTATCTACACCACCTCCGGCTTGAGCATATTCAATTCGCGCAGCCTGAGTTAGCCCTAAATTTCCACCTTCACCGATGACACGACACTTCAAATTCGCAGCATTTACCCTAATTGCATCATTGACTCTATCCCCAACCTCCGAGTCGCGTTCCCACGATGCCTTTATAAAGGTACCAATACCACCATTCCATAATAAATCTACAGGTGCACACAGAATAGCCCGGATTAAATCCGCCGGGGTTAATGTTCTATTATCACAAGCTAAAATAGCATGCACTTCAGGGGTTAAGGTAATGGATTTCAGATCCCTAGCATATACACCGCCGCCTGGTGAAATTAATCTAGGATCGTAGTCAGCCCAACTGGAGTTTGCGTTACTAAACAATCTTTGCCGTTCATGAAAGCTTTGAATTAAATCCGGGTTGGGGTCCAAAAATATATGTCTATGATCAAAAGCAGCCACCAAACACATGTGTTTAGACAACAACAGTCCATTACCAAAGACATCCCCGGACATATCTCCAATCCCAACCACCGTAAATGGTTGTTGGGTGTAATCGATGCCTAAATGTTGAAAATGTATCCTTACACACTCCCAAGCTCCCTTGGCGGTAATTCCCATTTTCTTGTGATCATAACCGCTACTACCACCTGAGGCAAAGGCATCACCCAGCCAAAAATTATAGCTAGCAGCAACCATATTTGCCGTATCGGAGAAACTCGCAGTACCCTTGTCCGCGGCAACTACCAAATAGGGATCATCACCGTCATAGCGCACCACATTATGGGGTGGTTTACAACCACCAGCACTCAAATTATCGGTAACATCCAACAGACCAGAAATAAATTGCCTATAGCCATTCAAACCTTCCCTGCGCACGGTTGCGGTATCGGCATTTGGCGGCAACTTCGTGAGTACAAAACCACCCTTGGCTCCCACTGGAACTATGGATGTGTTTTTTACCATTTGAGCTTTCATCAACCCTAAAACCTCAGTGCGATAATCTTCACGGCGTTCTGACCATCTTAAGCCACCGCGGGCTACTAAACCGCCGCGCATGTGAATACCCTCTACATTAGAGGCATACACAAAAATTTCACAATAGGGGCGTGGTTCAGGCAGCCACGAAATTTGCCGCGAGTTTAATTTAATCGCCAGTTGTGGTTTAAATTTACTAGCCCCTGTTTGCTGGTAATAATTGGTGCGTAAAGTCGCTTGAATTGCAGTTAGAAAACTGCGTAAAATCCGATCATGATCTAAGCTTTTTACCCCATCTAAAGCATTATTTATCAATAGCAATAAGCGGTTAGTTTTATTTTGAGCCTGGCTTGGACGAATGGGATTAAAGCGAATTTCAAATAATTCTGCTAATAATTTAGCTATATGAGCATGGGTTGTTAACACTTCCTCCATATAGGATTGACTAATGGTTAAACCAGATTGACGCAAGTACCGGGAATATCCGCGCAATAATACCACCTGCTGCCAATCGATGCCAGCTCGCAGGATTAGGGCATTAAACCCATCTTTGGCCATTTGCCCATACCATACCGCACTAAAGGCATCTTGGAACTTATTTTTTATATCATCTACCAAATCCAAGAGAAAATTGTAGGATAGTCGAAAATCATGGATCCATACTGCCACATTGCTGGCAATACCAATATGGTAAGTTTTAACCTCTTCAACGTGTACCCCCATAGATTCAAGCACCGGTATAACCTGATGCAAAGGCATGGGATTATCTTGGACTAAGATTCTAAGACACATTTGGCTATTGGAATTTGTGGCGACATTTTGCAGAATCAAATACATATTTCTGACTGAACTTAATTTCTGCATCATCTCGATGTCGGCTACAGCAGTTTGCGCAGAGCAATCTTCCTGATAACTGGCTGGGAAATAAGCACTAAATTTAGTGTATAGTTTACACCCTTGAGCTTCACCCGCGTATTCCAGCAAAGCCTTTTGGAGCTTGTCATGCCAGGATAGGGTTGCATCTGCTATACTAGTTTCCAATTCACGCGGATTATAGGCTGGTATCTTAGTCTTAGGATAAACCAGAAACAATACTCGTGCCAAAGGTGCTTCTGTAAGACTCACAAAAAAGTCTATTTGCTTACTGGATTGAAAGGTTTGCTCCAAAATACGCTGAATTTTTTGCCTAATCCTAGTATCGTAACGGTCGCGACTTACGTATACCAACACGCTTACAAATCTAGCATAATAATCATGTCGAATAAAAGTGTGGGTATTGCGGCGTTCACCCAATTGTAGAATACCCAAACTTATCCTATATAGGTCTTCTACATTGATTTGTAATAATTCATCTCGTGGATAATTTTCTAAAATATGCTGTAAGGCTCTAGCATCGTGGGTATTGGGATCTAGGCCAGCTCTGTGAATAACCGTTGCCACAGTTTGCCGAATTATAGGAATGTCTTGTGGTAAACAACTGTACGCTCTTGATCCATACAAACCAATAAAGCGCTGTTCTCCAACTATATTGAATTTATCATCAAAAATACGAATGCTTACCAAATCAAGAGCTACAGGTCGGTGTATGGTGGATCTAGTATTAGCTTTAGTTAACAGTAACAACTGGTTATCAGAGCCAGTTGGCTCCAATCCAGCAAACATAGCTGCTAAAGCCGTAGGCTCTAAATACCTAAAAATGCCTAATTTAGGACCGTCATAAGATTGCGTTGTTAGAGAATAATAGCAGGTACCTAGAAATGTGAAGTGATGATCCAATAACCAGTGTAGAAATTCTATAGTTTCAGTACGTTGGTTACTGATATAATCAGGCAAATTGA
>JXSN01000206.1 GCA_001276605.1 Achromatium sp. WMS2 | reverse complement strand
CTGGCTTGTTGATTTGGTTTTGAGTCCGCCATCACAGAGCTCGCCTTTGGTTGCACCTTCTTATCTGCGGTTGCAACATCGGCACTAGGTTTAGATGCACCTTCAGCAGATTCCCCATGAATATTTTTCTTCTTTCCACCTTTAAAATCAGTCTCATACCAACCACTGCCTTTCAGGCGAAAGCTGGCAGCAGAAATCTGTTTTTCTAAACTTGGGCAACCACATTCGGTACAGTCTACCAACGGTGGATCATTAATTTTTTGTAAAACCTCTATTCGACGGTGGCAGGCTGTACAGCGATACTCGTAGATTGGCATAGGTTATTTTCCTTAAATAAGATAAACCTAACAGTATATTAAGCCTGCCTTAACCATTTTCAATGCGCATATTATATCATAATTTTGGAATATACGTATCAGGTATTAATTCTGTCAAACGCTGTTGATGACGATCCAAGTTAGGAAAATCTAAGGTATAATGCAGGCCTCTACTTTCCCTACGTCTCAGCGCGCTGGTTACTATCAAATCCGCAACTTCCACCAAATTACGCAATTCCAAAAGATCACTAGTAACCCTAAAATTACCATAATATTCTATAATTTCGCGACGCAGTATATCAATACGGCGTTGCGCACGTGCCAAGCGTTTATTAGACCGCACTATACCAACGTAATCCCACATCAGGCGACGCAATTCGTCCCAATTATGCGCCACAACTATTTCTTCATCGGAATCGGTTACTCGGCTTTCATCCCAATCTGGAATTGCCGGCATATCCAGCTGTTTAGAGAGGCACCCCTCAACATCGCCAGCAGCCCTAGTCGCCATTACCAAGCATTCCAACAAAGAGTTGCTCGCCATCCGGTTAGCACCATGCAAACCAGTGTAAGCTACCTCACCAATTGCGTACAAATTATCCAAATCAGTGCGAGCTGAGTAGTCAGTTACCACCCCCCCGCAGGTATAATGAGCTGCTGGAACTACCGGAATTGGCTGCTGGGTTATATCAATGCCAAATTCTAGGCATTTACTGTGTACAGTTGGGAAATGCTCGCGAATAAAATCCGACGGTCTGTGGCTAATATCCAAATATACACACTCCGCCCCCAAACGCTTCATCTCATGATCTATCGCCCGCGCTACTATGTCACGAGGCGCCAACTCCGCTCTAGGGTCAAAGCGTGGCATAAATCTCTGCCCATCAGGCAACAATAATATACCACCCTCACCACGTACGGCCTCAGTAATCAGGAAATTTTTAGCATGCGGATGGTACAAACATGTCGGATGAAACTGCATAAATTCCATATTAGCTACCCGACAACCTGCCCGCCACGCCATGGCTATACCATCACCTGTAGCCACATCAGGATTTGTGGTATACAAATAAACCTTACTAGCACCTCCAGAGGCTAAAACTGTGAATTGAGCAGACCAAGTTACCACCTTACTATTATTTTTATCCAGTACGTAAGCACCATAACATTTAGATTCCTTAGCGCCAAGATGGCGAGCGGTAATCAAATCTACAGCTATGTGTTCTGGAAATAATTGAATATTGGGACGAGTTTTGACCATATCCAACAGGGTAGTCTCAATTGCCCGCCCAGTAGCATCAGCAGCATGCACCACACGGCGTCGCGAATGACCACCTTCGCGGGTCAAATGGTAACCAAAGGCATTCGCAGCGCCATCCTCGACCTCAGCCTTGGTAAATTGCACCCCTTGCTCTAATAACCAATGGATGTTAGCCGGCCCTTGTTGTACTATCAGACGTACAACCTCAGAATCACAGAGACCTGCTCCAGCAATCAATGTATCTTGAACATGGTTATCCACAGAATCTGTGGCATCTAACACCGCCGAGATCCCACCTTGAGCATACAGGGTGTTACCTTCATCCATGGTCCCCTTGGCCAGCATCGCAATCTGCACTGTTGCAGGCAAGCGTAGTGCCATACTTAAGCCAGCAGCACCACTACCTATTACCAAAACATCAAAGTAAAGATCAGATTGAGTTAGTGTTTGATTAATCATCGATTCTTGCTTATTAACCGCATACGCTTCTTTTGTTGCCGTAAGGTAAGAACATTTTTCTTATCTTTATAGGGGTTAACGCCAGTCTTGAACACTAATTTTACTGGAGTTCCGGATAAATTCAATATCTGGCGAAATTTATTACTAAGATAACGAATATAACTCTTGGGTAAGGATTCGGTTTGATTACCATGTACCACTATAGTAGGTGGATTACGTCCGCCCTGATGTGCATAACGCAATTTAATACGACGTCCATGCACCAAAGGTGGTGGGTGTTCAGAAGTAATTTGCTCTAAAATCCGGTTTAACTCCGCAGTAGATAACGCTCGCTTGGCATTAGCGTCTACAGGGTCTACAGCTGCTAACAGGTTGCCCACACCAGACCCGTGCAAGGCAGATATGTAGTGCCAGGACGCAAAATCTAGGAAACCCAAACGTCGCGACACCTCTAACTTAAATCTATCCCGATCATGTACTGATAAACCATCCCACTTATTTACTACGACTATTAGTCCTTTACCCTGTTCTAAAATATAACCAGCCAACCCAGCATCTTGATCAGATATCCCAGCCTGGGCATCTAATAATAACAAAACCACGCTAGCCTGTGCAATTGCCTGCATCGTCTTTATAATGCTAAATTTCTCTACAGCTTCAGTTACCCGAGTGCGGCGACGTACCCCAGCAGTGTCTATCAATATGTACTTTTTATCGTCTTTGTGTATGGCAATAAACTGACTGTCTCGAGTAGTACCAGGTTGATCAAAAGTTATAAGCCGTTCTTCTCCCAGCAACCGATTGATTAAAGTAGATTTACCAACGTTAGGCCTACCTACCACTGCTACTGCAACGCCATCAGCATCTGCTGCGACCGTGGGGTTAGGAATATCCCCAATAATGGGACTTAGTATCCCTGCCATCAAATCTGCAACCCCATGACCGTGAGCTGCTGAAATTGGTATTGGTGTTCCTAAACCTAACTGGTAAAAATCAGCAACCACTAAATCCGGATTTTGGCCTTCAGACTTGTTTACCACTGCAGTGACTGGCTTGCCAAACTCACGCAATTTATGCGCTAACTCTAAATCCCAGCCTACACAACCAACTTGTGCATCTAACACCAGCAGAATATGATCAGCCTCGGCTATAGCCTGCATAGTCTGCTTTTCACCTTGCGCATCTACGCCATCAGCCGCACCATTTAAACCACCAGTATCAATTATTACATAGGGCCCTGGACCCACACGCCCTACACCATACTTGCGGTCTCTAGTTAACCCTGGATAATCAGCCACCAAGGCATCCCGACTACCAGTCAATTTATTAAATAGACTGGATTTACCAACATTAACGCGACCAACTAAAACTATAACTGGGAGCATAAGATTATTTAAGGGGAGCCAGTGCCAAAGCAGTCAATCTACCGTTGTCAGAGTACAGATAGGCAACATTGTCCACCACTACCGGAGTTGATACCTGCGGTGAAGAACTGGGACGAATGCGAGCTTGTAACTTGCCATCAGTAACTGCTAACCAGTGAATGTATCCATCAAAATCACCCACAATAACGCTATTTCCCAATACAGCTGTTCCAGATAAATGCCGATACAACAATTGCTTT
>JXSN01000205.1 GCA_001276605.1 Achromatium sp. WMS2 | reverse complement strand
GTATGTGCAGGCTAACAAGCGCTTGTATATGACTGCCACGCCACGGATTTATGGCAATTTGGCCAAGGCTAAGGCGGAAAAAGATAATATTGTGCTATGTTCCATGGATGACGTGAGTTTATATGGAGAGGTGTTGCATACGTTAAATTTTTCGAATGCGGTGCGCTTGAAGTTGTTGGTGGCGTAAAGTGGTTAATAGTTTGCGTAGTGCAGACATGGTGGGGTGGTGGTCCTTGGGGTGGTGGTGGCCCATGGGGTGGTCCATCCTACAATAACTGGGGTGATGATGGCTCCGGCGATGGTTGGGGTGACTTCAGCATGAACATGAGCGGCGGCGGTCATGGGCGTGGTTGGAACCGTTACAATGACTACCGTTATTATGGCTATGGTCCCTATGGTTGGGGTGCCCCAGGTTATGGCGGATATCCATACTATGGCGGTTACCCCTATGCCATGCCTCCAGGCGCACCAGGAGCCCCAGCAGCCCCAGCAGCACCTCCTGCCCCTGAATCTAGGTAATTTGAGGTTGATGTTCCACGTATAATTTAATCTAGATATGCGTGGACATATATCGCATGCGCTAATTTTTAGCATATGAATTAGTAGTTTGTTGGCCATGTCTTCGGCTTTGACAGCCGGAGACAGGTTCTTGCACTTTAAAAATCCATAATATAGACACACATCTGCGGTTTATTTTAGGCTGATATCAACATTACTCTAAACCACAGTTGGGAGTCGTAAACGCAGCATGGTGTAGTGTTCGTTTAAATGCGAGTTGTACACTATTACGTTAGTGCCATTGTATAATGTAATGTATACATTGCTGTTAGCATTTGATAATTTTTTGGTAGCCTATTTGAGAATACCGTTTTGGCCGGTAAACCCCCAATTGAAGATGCAGATTTGTTTAGGGAAGCAATGGCTGTTATCTGGAAACTACTAAAGTCTAAACGTTATTTGTAATTATAATACGTTGATTTAATTGGAATAAATATAAAACATAACTTGATGAGTCAAATTTTAGTATAGCCAAGCTAATAGAAACTAATATAAGCCGCTACGGCAAAACTTTCAGTTGGCTAGCCATATGTCCTTAGTACTATCCCTCCCAAGGCTATATCCTATTTTGCCTTCTTTCATGGTACTAGGGCATGTTGATACATAATATTATTAGGGTTATGTTTTTGTTCGGACGCAGGAGCTTCCCCGGCTGCGCTTTTACGCTGGAGCGCGGGCCCGAGCATATTTCAACACGCACTAAAATGTGGTTAAGTATAAACAGGCATAAAATATGGTAATTGGTAGGGTAACTACAATGGCAATTATCCATTTATTAATTAATGTTATTGAACATTTTTTGAGTGCTGCCACACTCTAACTTAACTAAAGGTATATGTTCATGTAAAATTTAAACCTTAGGGTTCTTAGAATTTGGGTTGATGGTATTGATTGCTAACTCAGGGTTTGAAATTATGGCACTATATAAGTTGTTTCAGGAACAACGCCTGATATTACGTGAACGAGTGGCCGCCTTATCGGATGTAGCTGAATTAAGTACAGTAACTAAAGAGTTTATGCAAGAATTGCTGCGTAATTTTAGTTTACAGACAGAATTCAACAGTGTACAACGTCGTATTTTTCCTTTCTTATCTGACATACTGTTATTAACCCCTGATCTTTTAATGGCTATAGCGTTATCCACCGAGCCCGCAGCTGCGGAAGTGGCACCTCCCAATAACACGAATGCGACCGCGACCAAATTCAGATGGATGGATTTCCCAATGGCCCAATTGGCACTGGAGGCAGTAGGGCCAATTAGCTTGTTCTTGATATTTTTCACTAATTTTAGTGTATCGATCATACTAGTGGGTTTAATTTGGTGTATGGCAATAATTATACGCTATTATCTGGTGGCGCCTTTATCCGTGACCAAACCTATGGTAACTATAGAACCTAAGTTGAGTATTGTGGTTAATGCTGATCTTTTTATGGATAAGCTGGGTGGTATAATACTGGATGCCGACAGATTGTTTTCTGAAACTGGGATAACCGAACCCACGGTAACAAGCGCTAAACAAGATTTAAATCTGGATAATTCAGCTATTTTAGAATTATTGCATGAAATGCTTGAGGCTATGCACACTAAAGATGCAGATTATGCCTTAAAATTGGCAGCTACTATACCATCACTGCTCAAAACTAGTGGGATTTTAATGGTAAATTTTGATGGTAAAAATAGTGAATATTTCACAATGTATCCTTTCATAGCAGGCGTATCGACAAATTCTGGTACCATTAGACCAGCCTTAGTTAGAGGCGAACGATTAGTTCGGCAAGGTAGTGTGATAGTAAATTGATCGTAACCGCTACCATACCGCAAAAATGTGTTAACCAAGTCATAGAAGTTTAAGCCTGTAGCCTAGCATATACTGAGCATTTCCATACTTCAGAGTAGAGTAGACGCATAACCCGATTCGCATTGATCGTTCCTATGCTCCAGCATCACACACCGATCGGATCGAGCCAACGGGATTGCGCCTGTTAGCCCTTCCACACCACCGGCCATGCGGTTTTCCGCGTCCGGCGGTTGAGTCCAGCTGGCTTAGCAAGCAAGCTACACAGCAAAATAATCTTACAGCACCTCGGAAGTGGCCGCAGTTGTCGCTCGTTGTCGTTTCGCTCATCTATTCGCTTCGCCGGTGAGACAGAAATGTTGGTTCTTTCGACCCATGTCGTCAAGCTCTACTTGATGTGTCTTTCGGTGACAGTTGGATTTTGCGTTCTCTAGCACGCTTATCGCCCACACCCTGCCTCTCTGCCTGTTTCTGTTCGTACGGTCGTGTCTTTGCCTCTCCCTTCTTTCAGTTTCACCTTGCGGTTACAACCTTGGGCTTTGGCTACGCTTGTCGTCACTCAATGCGGCAACCTCATTTCAGGTTGCAAGTACATGCCCATGTCGGGTACACTAGGGTGCAATAACCAAAGGGCATGGCATCCCACTGAACAGCAAGCGAGAGCCTGTGCTCCCAGTTAAAAAACTACTTTGCCTTACCCCTACCCTCTCCATAAATGAAGAGGTGGGTTATACGTCATTCCGGAATGGATTGCCGGAATCCAGAGGCCAAGGATGGCAAAGCACTGTAGGGCGGGAGAAACGCAGTGAATCCCGCCATTTATAGGTAGGATCTCACCCCTGCCCCTCTCCATTGATGGCGAGGGGGTTAAAGAGTACAGAAAAGGTACGCGATGCGTACCCTACCGGGCTCTCCATAAATCTTACATACGTCATTCCGGCATGGATTGCCGGAATCCAGAAGCCAAGGATGGCAAAGCACTGTAGGGCGGGAGAAACGCAGTGAATCCCGCCGTAACTCCATCAATGGAGAGGGGGCAGGGGGTGAGGTCTATTAAGAGGAGCAGGGGTGAGGTTAAACCCCTGCCATCGCCTACTGTTTATGAAGTTGTGATTATCTACTTAAGTAGGACTTACGCAAAATATCCCTAATGGGTTAAAATAGGCTAGTTAATCACCTGGTTAAAAACTGGTAACAATAGTTGTGAAGAAAACGGTAACACGCCTCGATTACTGTCAGTATCTACTGGTTAGCCAAATTAACTATACGCTAACCAACTTTGCTGACCACTGTGCTTCATTCAGCCAC
>JXSN01000204.1 GCA_001276605.1 Achromatium sp. WMS2 | reverse complement strand
GGCCTAACTTTGGCACTCATTAGCTCAGTGTGGGCCTGGCAATACTTACCTACAGAAGCAGTTACAGACCTTTTTATTGTTGATGCACATGCCCATTTTTACATGCTTGCCATCTTGATTGCTACCATCGCTTGCATTATATTAGCCTATCCATACATGCAATCACATTCAGGCAATCGGGAAGAACTGTATCTACTTATGGTTTTAGCAGCAACTGGAGGTATGGTTTTGGTATGTAGCCGTCACTTTGCAGGCTTATTCATTGGCTTAGAATTATTATCTATCCCCATGTATGGATTAGCCGCCTATAGTTTTCAACGCAGCCATTCTTTAGAAGCTGGCATCAAATATCTATTACTATCAGCCGTCGCAACTGCATTTCTTCTATTTGGTATGGCATTACTCTATGCCCATACTGGCCAATTAAGTTATGCAGGAATCGAACAGGCACTACAAGCCAATAATTCTGTTAGCACAAATCTGGTATGGACCGGAACCAGCATGATGTTGGTAGCCTTTGCCTTCAAGCTTTCCTTAGTACCATTCCATCTGTGGACACCTGATGTATATGAAGGCGCACCAGCACCAGTAACCGCCTTTTTAGCAACTGCTAGCAAAATTGCCGTTATTGGAGCACTATTACGTTTCTTATATACCGTACCAGCACTTAATTCTGAATATCTACGGGAAGTATTGGCAATCTTAGCTGGGATCTCGATAATCGGTGGTAATCTGTTGGCACTACTGCAAACCAATGTCAAACGCCTCTTAGCCTTTTCCTCTATCGCTCACTTTGGTTATTTACTAATTGCCCTAGTCGCTAGTCAGCAAGTCTTAGTAGCTACTGGAATATATATTTCAGCCTATCTATTAGCTACCTTAACCACTTTTGGTACCATCGCTTACGTTTCCTCGCCGTATCAAGGAACAGATATTGAAGAGCTAGATCG
The DNA here is from genome assembly GCA_001276605.1 of Achromatium sp. WMS2. Lineage (GTDB taxonomy): Bacteria > Pseudomonadota > Gammaproteobacteria > Chromatiales > Chromatiaceae > WMS2. The sequence goes on along the minus strand of JXSN01000204.1, from coordinate 2,714 downwards.
CTATCAAGGATTATTCTGGCACAGTCCATATTTAGCAACAGCCTTAACCGTAGCCTTATTATCCTTAGCTGGCATTCCCTTAACCGCTGGTTTTATTGGTAAATTTTATGTTATGTTCGTAGGTGTAAACACTGCCCACTGGTGGCTATTGGGCACCCTAGTTATAGGTACAGTGATCGGCATTGCCTACTATTTACGCATCATAACCACTCTATACGTAACAGCATCCTCAACCAATCAAATCAGGTTACCAATTGGTTGGAACCACACCATCAGCGGTGCTATGTTAATAATTATTGGCATTCTAGTGATCCTTCTTGGAGCCTATCCACAACCATTATTAATTATAATACCGTCTACTATAACCAATTTAGGGTAATAAATATTTGATACGCTGCTAATGGACTAGCCATTATAGCCAGGTAGGGTGCGCACTGCGCACCTTTTCTTCTTAATCTTAAATATCAAATTATGGTGCGCAATGCGCACCCTACTTGACTAGATTCTAAGCAAGCAAATGGATAGCCTGTTTGTCCATCATTCAAGATTAAGACTGCTGAGGCACGAGGGATACCTAATTTTAGGTTAGCAGGATAGCTAGCAATCCATTTAATCCCGCTAATGCCGTTTGAGCCAATTTTAGGATCTGCACCAATATGCGCTGGTAAGGCAATGATACGTGCGCTTGGGTTATCAGGAAAACGTAGAAAGTAACTATCGGGATTAACAGTAATACCTTGGTGATGCGCTAGATAGGCATCTTCGATAACTTGAACAACCCTTGGTAAATTAGCTGTGATGATTTTATGTATGATGTTACCTGGAATAATAGCAAACTGTGGTTGTAATGTATTATTTTGGTTCATGAGTACGTTTTGGCATTAGGATAAAGAGAATGGTATAATGAAGCATCAAAGTGTTTACGAATCCATTCAGGATTATAAATAGTATCTAAATAGCGTTCCCCAAGATCAGCGGCAATGGCTACTACATTGGTATTGGGTTTAATATCATTGGCATATTTGGTTAAACCTGCCAGGACAGTACCAGTGGAGCCACCTAATAATAAACCCTGTTTGGCATAGCGATGGCAAATACGGATAGTTTCAATCTCTGGTACTATGGTAATATCTGGAACTTCAGTAAGTTTAGAGATTTCTGGTTTTCTACTGGTACCAAGCCCTGGTATATGGCGTTTTTTAGCAGCTGCTCCAAAAGTAACAGAACCTTCTGTATCAACGGCAACAATTTTAGTAATAGGAGAGTGTTGTCGGAAATACTGTAGGCAACCCATGAGAGTACCAGTCGTTCCAGCGCCGATAAAAAGCCAATCGACATGGGGAAAACTTTGTAAAATCTCTGGTGCTGTCGTCTTTGTATGAGCTAGATAATTATTCTTGTTGGCATATTGATTAAGCCAAATAAGTTGGTTATTTTTAGCCAACATATCCTTGATAAGTTGTAGACGGGTTTGCAAAAAACCACCATAATCATCACGTTCCTGGACGACTAGCACTTGTCCTCCATACGCTTGAATCAATTGTCGATTAGTTTTTGAAGATATAGGATCAGTAACACAGGTAAAGCGGTATCCACGTTGCGCACTTACTATAGCTAAGGCCGTACCAAGATTACCAGATGAGGATTCAATAAGTTCGCTGTTAGAGTTTAAAATACCTTCTTGTTCTAAAGCAGTAATCATCTGCAAGGCTGGCTTAAGCTTAATTGAACCTGCAATATTATAGCCTTCCAGTTTTAGATGTACAGTGGCTGGTATAAGATCTGTTAAACGGATAAATAGTTTATCGATACGTAGGGCCGTAGGTGAATCGAAAATTAAGGCGTGTTGTTCCTGCTGCATTGTAAACTCTACAATATAGGCTGGTGTGCGTATATAAACCAGACATCATGCAAATACCGTCCGGCCTGTTGATATATACGGCTGTAGCCATCTTCCTGTTCTTTATTAAGCCAATAATCAATATATGGTGCTGTGCATTCAGCAGTTAATTCTAAGGCAATCTGTTGTCGAATTTCCCAATGGTACCAATGTTTATTTAATAGAATTTTTGTTTGCGGCCAACCTTGCAGGGAGGTGGCAATAGTTAATATACCACCAGTAGATTTAAGGTATTGACCAGTTTGACTAAGGACGGTATCTAGTACCCTGCGTCCATCTTGGCCAGATATTTCGAACTCATCTCTAGTACTAGGAGTGTGAATCGCCTCTATGTCAAGTTGTGGCAAGACAGGTGGATTGCTGATGATAAGATCAAAGCAGTGTGCATCTGTGGCATTTAGGGCATTCAACAAATCAGAGTGCCTAAAATCAGCTTGCGATATATTTAAGCCATTTTGTAACCAGTTATTTTTAGCCATTATAATGGCTTGCTTGTTTATATCCAGACCTGTAACTTGGGATGCACCTAATTTAGCAGCTAAAATCGCTAATACTCCACTTCCTAGTCCTAATTCTAGCACTCGATCACCAGAATTAAGCACTTTGGCTACATGTGTTGCCATAGCGTTAGCAAAACTGGTTGGTGTCCAAACCAAAGGATGAAGCTGTAACTGGATCTCTACAGTATCATAACGAAAGGTTTCAGCGGTAAACTCTTCTATTGTAACCATTTTACTGATCCTATATCTTCAAAAACTAATCGACAATTGATTCAAGCGTATGGAGGACAAGTGCTAGTCGTCCAGGAACGTGA